>NZ_JBLZFY010000320.1:0-1001 GCF_050753365.1 Geminocystis sp. CENA526 | reverse complement strand
CTCCCATTGATGGTAGAATTTATCAGTTTACGGAAGGTTATATCTCTGGCATTAATCCCCAAGAAAAACAGGGTTATACTCTTGTTTATACCAATCAAACTCGCCCCGGCATGAGTGGTGCGCCTATTTTAAATAGTCAAGGTAAGTTGGTGGGAATACATGGTTTAAGTGAGGGTGCAAAAGTGGAAGATGCCGAAACTGGCACAACTCGCATTACTCCTTTAACGGAAGGCTATAAGTTAGGAATACCCATTAACAATTATTTGGCTTGGGCTGGAAATAATCAGGTTGCCACTAATAGCAATGTTAGTAATTTTAATCAGCAAGTTGATCAAGATGAAGTTACAAAGAATCTTGACATTGATAAATATATAGAGCAAGGTTTGATTTATTATGAGCAGAAAAACTATCAAAGAGCGATCGCTGAATATGATCAAGCCCTCAAAGTTGATCCTAATTATGCAATAGCTTATAGTCACAGAGGTTTTATTTATGCTAAGTTGGAAGAATATCAAAACGCACTCTTTGATTTAACTAGAGCGATTAATCTTGATCCTAATGATGCTTCTGCTTATAACAATAGAGGTTTTAGTTATAACAGTTTAGGAGAATATCAAAAGGCGATTTCTGATCTTACTAAAGCGATTAGTCTCGATCCTAATTTTGCTTTCGCTTATAACAACAGAGGTAATAGTTATCGTAGGTTAGGAGAATATCAAAAGGCGATCGATGATTACAATAAGGCGATTAGTCTCGATCCTAATGATGCTTTAGCTTATTACAACAGAGGTATTCTTTATAATGAACTAGGTACTTATGACAAGGCTATCTCTGATTCTACGAAGGCGATTAATCTCGATCCTAATTTTGCTAATGCTTATAGCAATAGAGGTTTTAGTTATAACAGTTTAGGAGAATATCAAAAGGCGATTTCTGATTCTACGAGGGCGATTAGTCTCGACTCTAATTATGCTCTAGCTTATAACAATAGAGGTATTAGT
>NZ_JBLZFY010000319.1:0-1003 GCF_050753365.1 Geminocystis sp. CENA526 | reverse complement strand
AGCACTTTTTGATAAAAATATGGACTAATATGATAGCATAAACTACCACCTAACTTTGCAATCTAAATGATCTTTGTTTTTAACGCACTCTCTCGTCATTTAGAAATTGCTCGATCAAACTTAAAATAAGCGATAATCAATCGAGCCGTGCCACTTTGGAATAAACTTTTAGATTCGATCTTCATCTTAGCTTAACTTTAAAATTTTCCGTCCCGAAGAATCCAAAAAAGAGTAGTAATGAGTCCAGTAATTACAATAATTGCAACTTGTCTCCAGTTTTTAAGTTCTCCAACTTTTTCCGACTTGTCGGACATCTTTTCGGCAACTTTATCTGCTTTGTCTGTTGCTTTAGTTATTTGAGGTTTCCAGTCATCTAATCGCTTATTCACATCATCAAACCTTTTATTCACATCATCAAACCTTTTATTTACATCGTCAAATCTCCTATTAACGCCGTTAAGACTTTCTTTTATCACATCAGTCTCAACAGTCAAGTTATTAACCTTAGAATTAATTTGCTCATTCTGGATAATGATACGGTTGATCATGTCTTTCAATTCTTTAAGATCGTTCTCAGTGACTGTATTCATGTTAGAATCTCAATAATATTATTTAGTTAATGTAGAAGGAGCTTACCCCATTTTCCTTCTGCTAATATTATATATATATAGCAAAACTCTCAGGACAATCTCAATGGGCTTCCTTAATTCAGAAAATGCTCTATCTTAAATTTGATCACGCAGTGCCACTAAAGATCGATCGAGCCGTGGCATTTCGTGAACAAACTTTTAGATTAATAGTCTGTCTTTTAAGACTTCTTAATCAAAGGCTAAAGCCATTACTACAAACGCTCGAACCGAAATGTAGAAGCTCGCTCAGTTTTAACTTAATAATTCTTAACATCAACTACTGAGCTAGTTAATCATCTCTAAAAGTGCTATGGTAGAATAAGAAAATAAAGTGCTATAGTAATTTTATCTCAGTCATGGGTATTAAACAGTTA
>NZ_JBLZFY010000318.1:0-1016 GCF_050753365.1 Geminocystis sp. CENA526 | reverse complement strand
TCTTTAACCGTTACTCAATTATCACCGACAAATACTATCACGGTGGTAATGGATGCCCATGATACTCTTAATTTAAGTTCTGATTTTAGTCTTAACGGTACAGTCTATCAGTATAATCAGAAGTTCGATCGATATACCTCCAATACTTCCTCCGCTACCGTATTACTTAATCGCATTGTTGCTACAACTACAGAAACATCTCAACTGGTATTAACAGAAGAAGGTAGCCTTGTGTTATTGTCAGAATCAGGGGAACAACTTTGGACAGCCGAAAAGAATGGAGTACAAGTCACTGGAGCAGTTCAAGCGCTGATGCAAACTGATGGTAATTTTGTTCTTTATAATCAGGTACAACCCACCAATCAACCCGGATTGGCACAATATGCTTTGTGGGCGAGTGGTACAAATAATAATGATTCTGGTACTTATTTACAACTAGGAGGAGATGGTGGTTTATACATTAAAACCTCTACTGGGCAAATCCTTTCTACCCTGAACTCAGGTAATCCCAACATCAGTGATACCAGTCGTTTAAATGAACAACAAGAACTTTTAAAGACAGATTCTATCTCGGCTACCTTCACACAAATCGGTAATGCGGTTAATGTTACTAACGATGCCCCCTCTTATAACACTCCTGAGCCTATTGCAACCACAGAAGTAACTGCTTCATCATTCAATTCTGAAATGATGACTTCCTTTAGTGTCGATGAATCTGGAAATGAAATCGCTCAAAGTTTTGCAAGTTCTTTCTTTAGTGCTACTGCTAGTAATCCCAACGCTCCCACTCGCATCTTCGTTTCTAATCCCACAGCTAACGAAGCCGATGGAGAAGTCTCATTTACCATCCAACGTACGGGAGATTTAGATAAATATGTACAAGTGCATTATATCACCCAAGATGGACGAGGAAAAGCAGGAAGTGATTATAACTCGGTATTAGGAAGGGCAGTCTTTAAACCGGGGGAAACCACTAAAACCGTTTCTGTACCTTTAATTTTAGATGATGTTTATAC
>NZ_JBLZFY010000317.1:0-1016 GCF_050753365.1 Geminocystis sp. CENA526 | reverse complement strand
GGGAGTAATTTCTAAACGTCTTAATACTGGTAAAATTGTCACCACTGTTTCAGCTTTGACACCATCAACAATAGCAGTTACTTTTACTTGTTTTCTTTGATAACCACCAGTAAAAATTCCTCGATTATTGATATTTCCTCCAAATTCACATCTCCAATCAGCATTACTGATATTGACAAGGTTATTTTGTTGATCAAAACCTTGTAAAATAAATTGACATTCTTCTTCAGGATTTAGGCTAATATTTTGAGGAGAAATGTTAAGACTCCTGATTATTCGGGGAATATAAACTGTTGCTTGAGCGGTAAAATTCTCTATTTTAGCAGTGATATAATAATAGCCTTGTTGATCTTCATCAGTAGAGTATAAACCAGAATTATTTATATATCCTTCATCGACATTCCATTCAATATTATCGATATTATGATCGATCGAAATTCTCTCATTTCTTTGATCTAATCCGATCACAAAAAATTGATATGAACCATTAGGATTAATGGTGATATATTCAGGACTAATTTTGATTCTAGTTAGTCTCGATCGATCTCTAATTGTGAGGATAATAGACGATTTAATTTCCCCTGATTTTGCGGTTATTGTTACTTCATTTTCATAGTCTAATCCTCGATAATAACCATCATTATTAATGATACCTTCATCTGCATACCATTGAAGATTATCTAAAGAAAATTCTCGCTGAAATTGATCAAATCCTTTGGCACTAAATTGAATACTTTGATGGGGTTCTATGGTACGATAATTGGGGCTAATTTCGATCGAACTTAAAATAGGTAATAACTTAATTGTCACCGAATCTGTAACGTTATTTAACCTTGCAGTGATAACGGCTTCTTCTTCTTGAAGATTCCCTGTAAAAATACCATTATCGCTTATTTCTCCACCTCGATCGCAAGTCCATTTTATCCATCTTACCCCGATCGTTGACATTTTTTTGTTTGCTTGATCAAAGGCTTCAACATTAAATTGATAAGGTTTATTTGGTTGTAATCTTAACT
>NZ_JBLZFY010000316.1:0-1032 GCF_050753365.1 Geminocystis sp. CENA526 | reverse complement strand
TTAGAAATCAACTAAATAAATGCCAACAGGAAAAAGGTAAAGATAAATTCTATTCTTTCTATCGCTACTTTTTATTAAGATTATTTCACGATGGTTTAGGTAGTCAAAATCGCACCTCAGAATTAGATCAATTATTAGGCAAAGTACCCTATTTAAACGGTGGCTTATTTGAAATTCATCCCCTCGAAAATAAGTATCCTAACATTGAAATTAAAGACGAAGCCTTCGAGAAAATATTTACTTTCTTTGATCAGTATAATTGGTATTTGGATGATCGACCCTTAAAATCTGATAACGAAATTAACCCCGATGTTTTAGGTTACATCTTCGAGAAATATATTAACCAGAAGCAAATGGGGGCATATTATACCAAAGAAGACATCACCGAATATATTAGCAAAAACTGCATTATTCCCTACTTATTTGATAGCGTAAAACAAGGAATTTTAAGTTATTATCCCTCAGATGAAATTGATAAACATTTAGGCTTTTATTTATTATCTGACAATTTCGATCGATATATTTATGATGCAGTGAAAAAAGGTGTAAATTTAGCCTTACCAGATGATATAGCAAAAGGGATTAATGATGTTGCCCAGAGAGAAAATTGGAATCAAACTGCCGATGAAAATTATGGCTTACCCACAGAAATATGGCGAGAAGTAGTAGCCAGAAGAAACCGTTATTTTGACATCAAAGAAAAATTAATTAACGGAGAAATTAACAATATTAATGACTTAATTACCTATAATCTCAACATTCGTCAATTTGCCCAAGATGCCATTTCTAACCTTAATTCACCCTTAACTCTCAAGATTTTCTATGATAAATTAGCCACTATGTCCATTTTAGATCCAACCTGTGGCAGTGGTGCATTTTTATTCTCGGCATTAAACATTCTTTATCCTCTTTATGATGCCTGTTTAGAAAGAATGCAGATTTTTATTGAGGAAGAAAAATCATTAAAATTAGATGCTAAAGAGAAGAAATACATTAAAGAATTTCAAGGCATTTTAAGCAACGTTAGAAGTC
>NZ_JBLZFY010000315.1:0-1041 GCF_050753365.1 Geminocystis sp. CENA526 | reverse complement strand
AAATTATCCCATTAGTATCGGTGAGGATATGTAAAGGAAATAATTTGCCTTTGGTGGCGTTGACTAATAGCAAGGCGAGGTTTAATAAATTATCTTCGGTATTAGGATTCGCAACAGGTACAACTACTCGATAAACAGGAGATTTTTCTTTTCCTTCCTGTGGTTTTTCGATGGTGGAGTCTGATGCTGAAGGTGTGGATTCTCCCATTTTAATTTGATCAGCCCATTTTGTTGTTACCCAAGGAGATACAATACAAGTAACTAGAATCATTGCGATAGTACCATTAACCGTCAACTCATCCACTAAATCAATATTAAAAGCTACGGTAATCGCCGCCAAAGTGGAAGCCGCTTGAGCAACAGACAAGCCAAACATTACCATAATATTAGGGAAGGAGAATTTAAAATATTTACCCACCCCCCAAGCAGGAATCAATTTAGCCACGATCGCCACTACTATCATAACCCCTGACACGACAAACGATCGAGGTTCTTGAATTAAAGTTGCAGGATTAACCAACATTCCCACTGACAATAAAAAGAGGGGAATAAATAAAGTATTGCCAATAAATTGGATACGATTCATTAATGGACTCAAAGGCGGAATTAATGGTCTAATACTAATACCAGCTAAAAAAGCTCCTATAATGGGTTCAATATCTATTAATCTCGCTACATAAGACACTAGAAACAAAGTTAATACCACAAAAGTAAACTCTGCTCCTTCATCTCTACCAAAGGTACGAAAAAACCAGCTTCCTAATTTCGGTACACCCAAAAGAGTGGCAAAGGTATAGATAATTAACGAGGGAATCAAATATAACCAAAATCCCAATGTCAAATCTCCCTCATTCGCTCTAACTACAACTGTTAATACCAAAAGAGCTAAAATATTAACAATCAGAGTACCACCTAATGTTACCGTCATCATTTTCGATCGCATCAAGCCTCGTTTACTGACAATAGGTAAAGATAACAAAGTGTGAGAGGCAAAACAAGAAGCTACTAAAATTGAGGCTAAAATATCATAACCAATCAATG
>NZ_JBLZFY010000314.1:0-1045 GCF_050753365.1 Geminocystis sp. CENA526 | reverse complement strand
AACTCCTAAAAATAATAATTTTGTGCCGACAATTATCAATAAAAATCAAGTAATTATTCCCGATCGAGCCTTCAATGGTTTATCGATCGCTCAAGCCTATTTAGGAGAAAAAAATGTTAAACAAGTGATTATTAATCCCTTACATTCCACAGAACAAAAAACTATTTTTAATGAAAATAACGAGCTAATTTCTACTGTTATAGGGCGACAACAAGAGACTATTTCACCTACTGAATTTATCACGATCGAAATGACAAGACAATTTTTTCGCCGTCCTCAAAGTGTTTATTTAAACTTAGTAGAAACCATCACAAAATATCATTTAGTTAATAATAATAACATCGAAGCTACTCAAGTCACTGCTATATATTTATCTCCAGAAGATCCCGATTATTTTTTAGCTCTCGATCGACCTGTCGCTCTGTATAACTATAACCTTAATTTGGTGAAAAAAATGCCTAAATCATTATAAAGTAAATTCTTTGAAAAACAAACAAGAGTCTATGTAAGAATGGAAAGATTCGATCGAACTTCCTTAATTAATTTTAAAGGGAGTAATTAAGTTTAATTGTTCTCCTAATTTGCGTTTTGCTTCCATGATTTGATAACTATTTTGTAGCCTTAAAAAATAGCCTTCCGAAAGCCCAAAAAAACGACATAACCGTAAATCAGTATCGGCAGTAATATTTCTTTCACCTTTAATAATGGCATGAATACGATTAGAAGGTACGTTAATAGCACGAGCGAGAGCATTTTGACTCATACCTAATTCTTCTAAAAATTCTTGTTTAAGAATCTCTCCTGCGTGGGGATTTTTAATTAATTCTAATGCTCTCAATTTTATTCATAGCCTAATTTTAATTCTTGGGCTTGTTTGGCTAATTGTTCCAATGTTTTTAGCCTTTGTTCATCAATTTTGTTCTTATAATTAATAACATCTTCCGCCCTTAATCTACGATGTTTTCCTACTCGGCGAAACGGTATTGGAACTTCTCCTGATTCTAGTAATTCAATTAAATGCTGACGACTAACCTCTAATATTTCC
>NZ_JBLZFY010000313.1:0-1058 GCF_050753365.1 Geminocystis sp. CENA526 | reverse complement strand
GTATCAGACAAGTTAGGAGACTGGATAAATAATTTATTTGATGAGGATTATGTTAATATCCCTACCTTTTCAAATGACTTAAATTACTTGCTCAATGGGGGATTAGGTAAGGGGAGGTTATATGTTTTAGGTGCGCCTCCAGCTAATGGTAAATCAACTTTATCAGCCCAAATAGGAGATAACGCAAGTATTCAAGGTTATAAAGTAGGTTATGCAAGTTATGAAATGAGCGCCGATCAATTATTTTTATCTGGTTTATGTCGATTTGGGGGGATTAATTCGAGTAACCTTGAGGCAAAATTGCATTTAAAAAATAGTTCATTTGCTGAATTAGTTTTAAAGTCGATCGAGCAATATAACGAGAATTTAGGAGAGAATTTACACTTATTAGAGTGCGATGATAGTTATACCCCGAATCGATTATTAGCAATAATTAAAAAGCTAAAATTAGATTTGTTAATAGTTGATTATTTACAACTATTATCCTCTGGAGATACTAACCTAGATAACAACTTTAACGAGACATTAAAAGTAAGTAAAATTGCCACAGAATTAAAACGGATTAGTAGAAAAGCTAATATTCCTATTATTGCCATTTCAGACATTAATAAAGAGGCATATAACAAGGCAATGAGGGGAGGGGATTTAGATATGAGCGCTCTCAGAGATTCATTTAAGATTGCTCACAGTGCTGATTGTATAATGCTTTTAATGAGTTATGACAATACCGAAACTAGAAAAAATGATGAAAAATCCCCTACTGAAATTAAGATTACTCAGTTAGGTATTTTAGAAGAAAAGTTTAGAGATAAAAACCCAAATATTGCTCAAAAAATCCAGAATTTAGCTCATAAATTCAGACTAGAAAAGGATAAGGCTGATACTTATTCTCGGTTAATTATTGCCAAAAATAGGACTGGTAAATGTGGAGATATTTTATTTAAGTACTCAAAGGCTATTCATTACTTTGAGCCTCTTAATTACATTACAGATAACTTAAATGATTATGAACAATTTTAATTAAATAGGAGTAAAGCAATGGAAAACAAAAATAAAAT
>NZ_JBLZFY010000312.1:0-1100 GCF_050753365.1 Geminocystis sp. CENA526 | reverse complement strand
GTATAATAATTCCTTTACTCCATCTTGCTCAATGCTATATTCAGTATTGATTTTAACCTTTATTTGCCCATTATCTTATTTTATTTGAGCGAACGATGAGTCATTAATATTAATTTTTACCCCCATAGGTGTGGAGGCACAAACAGTACGAAAGTCTTTACCCATGACTATTTCTACTTCGGAAGGTTATTATGATTTAACTGTACCTGATACTCAAACCACCAAGTCCGCTTTTGGGGGGAAACTGAGAGTATATGATGTGCATATAGCAAAAATGTTTGAGGTTACTTATTTAGAATGTCAACAATTTGGAGATGGGGGGAATCGAGAGTGGACTTATTTTGCGGGTAATGGAAGTATTAATATGGGGACTTTTTATATTCCCTGTAAGTTAGTTTATGATATTGTGGCTGCCTATGGTTTAGGACCTTCTAAAAATACTCCCATTATCTACGGACAAGAAGAATCAGGTCCTCCTATTACAAGAATGGTATCTGTTCCCACTCTCAATTTAACTGGTGGAAAGGAACAAAGATGGATTAACTTTACCAAGAATTTTAAACCAGTTTCCCGTTAAGATAACCCCATGATCCTCAAACTCTGACAACATTTGTCATTTCTAAATTCTGGAATTATTGTACATCGATCGATCGAAAACGAAGGGATAACTTAAAATACTTTCCACCGTTCACGACTGAGAAAAAAACCATTTCCTGTACTGTTTTTACAAGTTAATCCTGTTTTCTGAGAAAGGCACTCAATTCCAGATTTTTGCCATTTTTTGCCGTAGGATAGTATTGGATAGTTGTCCCAAATTGTGTCACTAATACACAAAAATTCAATTTTTCCCGAAGAAGGTAACAATAAACTTTGTCCCCAAACACACTCGCTATGAGGTGGTCGTTGAGAGGGTAAGGGCTTAAGCCCACTAGCAATTTCACATCGTAATTCGTTAGCATTGAGCAAAGCACAAAAAATATTTTTACTAGGCATCATAAAACCCGTTAATTGCGTATTTTGCTTATTAGATGAGCTACTAGCAGTAATCATTTCTGGGCTCAAGAAAATTGTCAAACCTCCAACAAGACAAGACAATAATG
>NZ_JBLZFY010000311.1:0-1106 GCF_050753365.1 Geminocystis sp. CENA526 | reverse complement strand
ATTCAATATACAAATCCCGCAGGTTATCCTCCTCTAGAGCATAGCTCCCGCATCTTAGCCAATGAAGGATGGCAAGTCCTTTTTTTAGGTACTGGAGCAAAGGGGGCAGACAATTTAACCTTTCCACCCCATGAAAATATTACGGTTTATAAAATACCCTTTTGTGAGGCAGGATGGCGACAAAAACTGCACTATTTTCGATACTGTTTTTGGGTTCTAATCTGGGTAATACGTTGGCAACCGACATGGATTTATGCTTCCGATATTTTAGTTTGTCCCATTGCTTATCTTTTGACCTTTTTACCCCATAGTCAAGTTATCTACCATGAACACGACTCCCCTACTTGCACCCCTAATACTTTTTTCCTGCGTTTATGCTTAAAAACAAGGGCAAAATTAGCTAATAACGCCAAATTCTCTATTCTCCCCAACGAAGAAAGAGCGAAGAAATTTACTATTGAAACTAATACTGACAAGCAGGTTTTTTGTGTATGGAATTGTCCACGCCTTGAAGAAGCAAGTTTAATTACTATCTCGATCGAAAAACAAAATAAAGAATTATGGCTTTTGTATCATGGCTCTATAGTAACCGAGAGAATACCCCTTACAGTTATTCAGGCATTAGTTAGATTACCTGAGATGCTCAAATTAAGAATAATTGGTTATCAAACCGTCGGCTCAACAGGATATATTAATAAATTACAAGAACTTGCTCACGACTTGAATATCAGCCATAGACTAGAAATAAAATCTTCTATGCCTAGACATGAATTATGGGAATGGTGTAGAAAAAGCGATATAGGTTTAGCTCTGATGCCCATTATCAGTGATGATATTAATTTGGTTAGCATGGTAGGAGCATCGAATAAACCTTTTGATTATTTAGCCTGTGGTTTACCGCTAATAGTATCGGATTTACCAGATTGGCAAAAAATGTATGTGGACTCAGGTTATGGATTGGCTTGTAATCCTGACGATGTGGACAGTATCGTAAAAGTGTTAACTTGGTATTGGGAAAATCAAGAAGAAATGAGGGCAATGGGGGAAAGGGGAAGACAAAAAATATTAGATGAGTGGAATTATGAAACTCAGTTTAGAATAATTAA
>NZ_JBLZFY010000310.1:0-1131 GCF_050753365.1 Geminocystis sp. CENA526 | reverse complement strand
GCTAATTTTTCTTGAGTTTCTTTCATTTGTTGAATGATAAAAAATCCTCCCGATACTCCTAATGCAACTAATAATCCAGTTACGATCGCAATGATTAGATTATTATTATTTTGAGAAGAATTAACAGAATTAGGAATAACAGGAGAAGGCTCAATAACTTCTTTCTCTTTAGTAAAATTAATGGGGGATTTTTGGGGAATAACTGCAACCGTATTAATCTGGCTCATGTGTAAGGCTTCATACATGGCTTGAGAAGTGGGATACCGTTGATATAAGTCGATTTTTGAGGCTTTTTCTAATACTAACCTTAAATTTGAAGGCAAATTGGGGATATAACTTTGCCAGTCTAACTCTCCCGTGATGTTATTATTCGGGAGTTCGATCGGATACTTTCCTGTTAAGCTGTAAATCATGGTTAAGCTCAAGGCGTACAAGTCGCTACTAAAAACCGTTCTTCCCGTGCTTTGCTCTGGGGGGATAAATCCTCTCGTACCAACGATTACAGAGCTTACCGTTGAACCGCTACTTAAACTTACAGCTCCCATACTTTCTTTCACTGCACCAAAATCGATTAAGACGGGCAATTTATCGGAGTCACGAATAATAATATTTTCTGGTTTGATGTCTCGGTGAATGATGTTTTTGCTATGGATATATTTAAGAGTATTGAGTAAGGATGACAAAATTGATTCACACTGGGCGCTACTAATTGCCCCTAATTCCGCTAAACTTTTCCCTTCGATATACTCCTGCACAAGATAAAATTCTTCATTTTCAGTGAAATAAGCGTATAAGGTGGGAATTTGAGAGCAATTTTGTCCTAATTCTTCTAATACCTTCGCTTCTCTCTCGAATAATCCTTGAATTAGCTCGATCGAAATGTTATTTTGATGAGCAGGTTTTAGTTTTTTAATGACAACCTGTCTTCCCGAAGGCATTTGTAAATCTTGAGCTAAAAATGTATCTCCAAAGCCACCGCTACCTAAACTTTTAATGATTTTGTATCTGGTTTCGATCGAACTTACCATAATATTTTCCCTCAATTTAAGACTAATTTAAGACTATACTTACTTATCAGGGTGATTTACTGAAATTATGCGCTCTTAATCTAATTGTATAACTAAAATACTT
>NZ_JBLZFY010000309.1:0-1143 GCF_050753365.1 Geminocystis sp. CENA526 | reverse complement strand
CGTGCGGAATGTGGGTTTTAATTTTTGCTCCATTATCCTAAACCCTTGATTTTCTTTTTTTATTGATTCAGCATACTTTAATTAACGAACTAAAGTCATAATCTGGGATGCGATCGAACCTGATGGTAATACTTTCTTCGCCGCCCCTAAACGAACCGCTTCCCCCGGCATTCCAAAAACGATCGAACTAGCCTCATCTTGGGCGATGGTATAAGCCCCTTTTTGATACATAGAGAATAAACCTTGAGCGCCATCTCTCCCCATGCCAGTCAATAAAATACCAATGGCATTTTTGCCAAAAACGTTGGCACAAGAGTTAAATGTCACCGTTACCGAAGGGCAATGCCCATCCACAGGAAGCCCCGTAAAACAGAAAAAACGCCCATTTCGATCGAACTCTAAATGATGTTTTTCAGGAGGAAAATAAATATAGCCCCCTTGAGGTTTTTCCCCCGTCATAGCAACTTTTACCTTTAACTGACAATTATTATTCAACCAATCAATTAAACCGCCCAAAAACCCTGCGCTGATGTGCTGTACACACACAATGGGAACAGAAAAATTAGCAGGTATATTACCTAAAATCTCTAGTAATACTTGAGGACCTCCTGTAGAAGTACCAATGGCAATCACTTCAAATTTATTGCTGTTACTAATACTAACCGTAGGGGGTGAAAATTTAGAAACCGTAGAAGAAATAGAAGGAGAAGAAGAAGGCGCTTTGCGTCTAAAAACCTTAATTCCAGATAAAAGACGAATTTTTTCCAACAACGGTTGACTAATAGCATCATAATCACTCGGTTGTCCACTACGAGGTTTCGGAAATATATCCACCGCCCCTGCATTTAAAACATCAAAAACGTGTTGAGTATCTTCTTCCTGTACAGAAGCACTAATAACTAAAATGGGCTTCGGAAAATTAGCCATTACCTGTTGTACAAATTCTAACCCATTCATTTTGGGCATATGTAAATCCGTACAAATAACATCAGGATTCAACTTTTGTACCAACTCTAAACCTTCAATGCCAGTTTTTCCACAACCTACCACTTGAATATCTGGAGAAGAATTAATAATTTTTTGTAGTAATAGTGTGGCAACGGGAGAGTCTTCAACAAGTAATACTTTAATAGTCATATAAGG
>NZ_JBLZFY010000308.1:0-1147 GCF_050753365.1 Geminocystis sp. CENA526 | reverse complement strand
TTGCAATACGTCAAGATTTACAAAAAAATCTAAAAAGGATTAATAATCAATTTGAGAAAGAAATTAAAGAATATATTGAAGCCTTAAAAATTAATGACCCTAATATCCGACTCGAAATAAAAAAAGAACTCAAAAAAAAGGGACGTACTGGTTTTACAAAAATTTGGAACACCATAGCCGATGTTGAGAAAGATTTAACTACTCAATTAATTGTTCTGGCTAGAGATGCGTTTGAAAATAGTGAAATAGCAGATAACTTTGAATATAAACTACAAGAAGTTATTACTCCAGCATTAGCAAAAGACTTAAATCAATCTTTTAATAATGTTAGTCGTAGAATTAGTAAATTTTCTAAAGAATCCAATTTTTATTATCGTAAAGTTCGTGCCGACAATTCTCAAGAAGTAATAGATTTGAATAATGACGAAAAATGTTTTCGTTTACTTTATTACACTATGCGTCAAGCTATTACAGCAAGAGCTGAATTTACATTACAAACTAAAGCAAAAGAATTTGAAGAAGCATTACAATCTTTTGTATATCAACAGCTAGAGGAATTAAAAAAATGTTTATCACAAGAAGAATTATCCTCAATTAATTTAGAACAGGCAATTATTAGTGATTTAGAGAAAAAATTAGCTCAAAATTTACCTCAGTTACCTGATAAATTATTTGAACTTTCTGATAATATCAAACAAACAAAGAAAAAACAAAGGGAAAAAATCGGCACAGAAACTTATTATGACAATGTGACTCAAACAAAGTATAAGAATGAAGAGTATCAGGAGGGATCATGTTTTGGTGAAACAAAAACTAGACAAGTTCCTGATGGCACTAAAACTGTTACCGAAAAAAGAACTCGTAATAAATATGATGACGTTGAATATGTTGAGCTATTCTTACCGACTCCAAAAGTAATGGCTCAACAATGGTCGGATGGTGTTGAAAAAGGAAAAAATGCTTTATGGGATATTCTCTATCAGTGGATTATAAATAGATTAAATTATGTTGCTAATATCTTTGAAGAATCGGTCATCGATATTACTAATTTAGCGGAACGATCTTTAAGTAAACAGTTAAAAATTATTGAATTAAATTTTGAAGAACAAAAACAAATTTGGGCTACTATTGAAGTCGAACAAAAGAA
>NZ_JBLZFY010000307.1:0-1153 GCF_050753365.1 Geminocystis sp. CENA526 | reverse complement strand
CATGTAGAAAATCTAATCTTAGAAGGTACAGGTAATATTAACGGTACGGGTAATACTTTAAATAACCGCATTGTGGGTAATAGTGGTAACAATCGCCTTAATGGGGGTGATGGTAACGACACCTTAAATGGTGGTAATGGGAATGATACTCTCAATGGTGGCACGGGTGCGGACAGAATGGTAGGAGGTAAGGGAGATGATACCTACTATGTGGATAATGCCAATGACATAGTAGTCGAAAAACTCAATGAGGGAATTGATACTGTTATCTCTACTATCACCTATACTTTACCTAATCATGTAGAAAATCTAATCTTAGAAGGTACAGGTAATATTAACGGTACGGGTAATACTTTAAATAACCGCATTGTGGGTAATAGTGGTAACAATCGCCTTAATAGTGGTGATGGTAACGACACCTTAAATGGTGGTAACGGGAATGATACCCTCAACGGAGGCACAGGTGCTGACAGAATGGTAGGAGGTAAGGGAGATGATACTTATTATGTGGATAATGCTAATGACATAGTAGTCGAAAAACTCAATGAGGGGGTCGATACTGTTATCTCTACTGTTACCTATACTTTACCTAACCATGTGGAAAACTTAACCTTAAGTGGCACTGGTAATATTAACGGTACGGGTAATACTTTAAATAACCGCATCACGGGAAATAGTGCTAACAATCGCCTTAATGGGGGTGATGGTAGTGATACCCTTCTCGGTGGAGGGGGCAATGATATTCTTAACGGTGGAGAAGGTAATGATGTTTTAAATGGAGGAGGAGGTAACGATACCCTTATCGGAGGTGGAGGTAATGATACTCTTACGGGAGGCTCTGGTAATGACTTTTTCCGCTTTAATTCCCCCTCTGAAGGGATCGATCGAATTACCGACTTTAACGTAGTAGATGACACGATTTTAATTCGTCGTAGTGGCTTTGGTGGTGGTTTACCGTTAGGGGAGTTATCTGCTAATCGCTTCCGTATCGGTTCATCAGCGACTACTCCTGATCATCGTTTCTTCTATAATGCCAGTAACGGTGGTTTATTTTTCGATGTGGACGGTAACGGTGCAACCTCTGCGGTACGCATTGCCACTTTAAATACGGGATTAGCTATGACTAATGCAGATATTGTCGTCATTTAAAATT
>NZ_JBLZFY010000306.1:0-1154 GCF_050753365.1 Geminocystis sp. CENA526 | reverse complement strand
TAAAATCCTATTACGGCAAACTTCTAGCAACCAGAAAGGTAACTCAGGATAATCAAGGCAGGAAAACAGCAGGTGTGGATGGAGTAAAATCTCTGACCCCAAAGCAACGCCTAGAGATTATAGGTCAGTTAAAACTAAAAGGGAAATGTAAACCCACAAGAAGGGTAAACATACCTAAACCTAACGGTGAAATAAGACCACTGGGTATCCCATGTATGGAAGATAGAATCAAACAATGTTTGGTCAAATTAGCACTTGAACCCCAATGGGAAGCTAAGTTTGAACCGAATAGTTATGGATTTCGACCAGCAAGGTCATGTCACGATGCAATCGAGCAAATATTCATAAGCATATCCAAACAACCAAAATTTGTATTGGACGCAGACATCTCGAAATGTTTTGACAGAATAGACCACGACAAATTACTTGCAAAACTTGAAACCTATCCACAACTAAAGCGTGAAATCAAATCATGGTTAAAAAGTGGATACATGGACAGCAAACAAATATTTCCGACCAACGAAGGTACACCACAGGGAGGTGTAATATCCCCATTATTAGCCAATATAGCCTTACATGGTATGGAAATAGAAATCAAAAAATTTGCCAGAACATGGAAAGGTAATAAACGAGATAATGAAAAGTCCCTTAGCATAATCCGATATGCAGATGACTTTGTCATTCTACACAAGGATATTGATAGAATAGTTCAATGCAAGGAAATAGTTGAAAACTGGTTGAAAGAATTAGGACTTGAATTAAAACCAAGTAAAACCCGTATCTCTCACACCCTTAATGAGTACGAAGGAAACACGGGATTTGACTTCTTAGGATTTAACATCCGTCAATATGAAGTAGGAAAAACACACACAGGTTTTAATACAAGAGGTATGCCACTTGGATACAAAACCATCATAAAACCATCAAAGGAAAAAATCAAAGCTCATATTAAAAAAGTTGGAGAAATAATCAGGAAACACAAATCATCACCACAAACAGCTTTAATCAAAGAACTCAATCCCATCATTCGGGGATGGGCGAATTATTACAGCTCAGTGTGTAGCAAAGAGACTTACTCGAAATGTGACCACCTACTATATCAACAACTCAAAAGATGGGCTGAAAGAAGACATCCTAATAAATCCAAATCGTGG
>NZ_JBLZFY010000305.1:0-1160 GCF_050753365.1 Geminocystis sp. CENA526 | reverse complement strand
TGAATCACATCATCTAAAGATTGAAAATCAAAAATTGCATCTGCCAAATTCTCAAGTTGCGATAAAGATAAGCGATTAATATTATCTTCTAATTCTTGAGAAAGATTATTAAATCGCCTTTTAATTAAACGCTTCATTAATTTTTTTCCCTCCCTTTCTTCTCCTCTTTTTTCTCCGATTTCAATGCCTTCTTCCATCCAACTGGTGACAATTTCCATAACTTTTTCCTCCTTGTTTATTTCTGTTTGTTTTAATTCGGTATCAAATGCTTGTTTTTCCGTTGGGTTTAATTTTAAATAGGTATCAATAAATCCTGAAATTAGCTTTATTCTAGCAGGGTCTAAACTTAAAGTTGCTAACATTCTCAGACACTCTAATTTTACCTTAACTCTCTCCTCTGGTTTAAAATCCATTTTCGCCATTAAAGCCGAAGCAATGGGAGAAGGTTGAGACAAAAATTGTCGCCAAGGCAGTCGATTTAATTGGATAGTGGTAAAGTTAAATTCGAGGATTTTTTTGTCAGGGAAAATGACTTGATATTGATTTTTTTCTTCCCTTTTTGGCTTATCATAAGAGAAAAGAACGATCGGATAAATCGGTAAACGATGTTGTTGATGTAAACGGGCAAAATAATCAAACATTCGCCGTTCAAATTCTTTTTGATTATAGGCTTGATTCTCTATATGAATGAGGAAAAAAGTATCTTTTTCTTGCCATTTTACTTGGGCTAAAAGATCAATTTTGCGTTTTTCTCCTGCGGTAACATCGGTAAAAACTTCTTCGGGTAAAAAGGTTAAAGTTTCCTTTGATACATACTGCAAAACTTCGGGAATAAATAACTCGATAAATTCCCAGAAAAATGTTTGGATTAATTCTTTAAATAGTCGATCGCTAAGAGCGGCGCTGCGCGATCGTGATCTATCATATATCATAAATTTAAAAGGCTATAGTAGGGCGATGCACACCCCACCACAGTAATTATTTATCACTATTTATTCCTAAGCAAAAGCATATCAGATTTCGATCGAGCTAGACATTGATTAAGAGTTAATGTCTAACCAATGAATCACATCATCTAAAGATTGAAAATCAAAAATTGCATCTGCCAAATTCTCAAGTTGCGATAAAGATAAGCGATTAATATTATCTTCTAATTCTTG
>NZ_JBLZFY010000304.1:0-1162 GCF_050753365.1 Geminocystis sp. CENA526 | reverse complement strand
TAATTTTACCTATGCCTTCCATAATCGTGGTGTAGCTTACGAAAATTTGAAAGAATATGAAAAGGCGATCGATTCCTATAATAAAGCCATTGAATTAGACCCTAATTATACTTTTGCTTACTATGGTTGTGGTCTTGCCTATTATAATTCAGGAGAATATGAAAAGGCGATCGATTCCTATAATAAAGCCATTGAATTAAACCCCAATTATGCTGATGCTTACTATAGTCGTGGTGTAGCTTACAAAAATTTAAAAGAATATGAAAAGGCGATCGATTCCTATAATAAAGCCATTGAATTAGATCCTAGTTATACCAATGCTTACAATGGTCGTGGCAATGTCTATTATAATTCAGGAGAATATGAAAAGGGGATCGATTCTTATAATAAAGCCATTAAATTAAATCCTAATTATACAGATGCTTACTTTAATCGTGGTGTTGCCTATTATGATTTAAAAGAATATGAAAAGGCATTGGAGAATTATAACAAAGCTATTGAATTAAATCCTAGTGATACCGATGCTTACTTTAATCGTGGTCTTGCCTATAATAATTTAGGAGAATATGAAAAAGCGATCGATTCCTATAATAGAGCCATTGAATTAGATCCTAATTATACCTCCGCTTTCGGTAATATTAATGTAGCTTATAATAATCTAAAAGCGATCGAGAGTTACAATAAAGCGATTGAATTAGATCCTAATGTCCCCAATGTTTACAATAAACGTGGTCTTATCTATTATAATTTGGGAGCATATCAAAAAGCGATCGACGATTATAATAAAGCGATCGAATTAAATCCTAATTATACCGAAGCCTTAAAAAATCGAAATATTGCCTACCCTAAATTTATCAATGAAATCAAACCAACAATTAATACAGCTATTAAAGGTTTAACTAGACGGGTAAAATTAAAACTTGAACACATTAAAATTATTGAAAATGCCTTAGCAAATCCTGATATTAATAATGATATTTGGAATGAGTATCTTAACAGTAATAATACTAAGATGGCATTACAGGAGGGTATTTATTCACCCGAAATGATTAAACTATTGACTTTAAGAGCGATAATTTTACCTGAGACTTTGCCAGAATATTTAGATTGGTTACAACAGGGAAAAGGCAAAAATCAAGAGCAATATCAACACAGTCTTAAC
>NZ_JBLZFY010000303.1:926-1167 GCF_050753365.1 Geminocystis sp. CENA526 | reverse complement strand
CGTAGAAATAGTTACATTAGCAACGGGATTAATTTTTATTTTTGTCTCTGATTTTTCTGGCGTTTTATTTTCAGTAGTTTTAACCGTTTTTTCTTCAGCAGATTTAGGTTGATTATCTTTCTCTTTTATGGTAGATTTCTTTTCAGCAACTTGAGATTTTTTAACCTTATTTTTCTCATCTTCTTCAATATTCTTAGACTTTTCTTCTTGATTTATTACCGAAGACTCAGCAGGTGTAACT
>NZ_JBLZFY010000303.1:0-681 GCF_050753365.1 Geminocystis sp. CENA526 | reverse complement strand
ATTTCTATCAATTCAATTTGAGCATGATAACGAGAAACTGTAACAAATTCATCTGGATTTAAAACTATTTGACAGTTAGAAGCTCTACCAATTAAAGTGATTTCTTGGGGAGAAAGTACATATTTTATGTTTTTATCAGCTTCTTTAGAAACAAGGATGAGATGAGCAATTGTATCTTGATTCATAACCATAAAAAGTTGATTGTATAATTATTATATATGATTTAGCTATTTATTAAAAAAATATAAATAATATTTATTATTCTACACATAAAGGACCTGGACACATATCAATCACTATTCCTTTATTTTTACATTCGTGAATTAAGTCTAAAGCGTCTTTTTTCCAAACACTACTTTCAGGAATGTTAGCTAATTTTTCTTCTATTATAGAGCAATCATTTTCAAGAGAGTGCATATTTTTAGCCTCTTCTAAAATTTGTTTTGACCAGTCGTCAATAAACTCTTTGGCACGGTTATAATCAGATGATTTACTATCGATTCTGAGGGCTATTTTTATGGCTTCAGCAAATTGATTATCCAATGCTTCTAATTCTGCTAAACCTAATTGACATTTGCCTAGAAATTCTTGTTGAATACTATCTCTAACTGTTAAAGATTGAACTTTATCTGAGTTAATCAAAATAAGACAATCATTATATTTTTTTTGCTCTGATAATGC
>NZ_JBLZFY010000302.1:0-1187 GCF_050753365.1 Geminocystis sp. CENA526 | reverse complement strand
AGAATACAACCTGCAAGTGATTTTTATTTTAGTTTTTTTAAGTCACAAGTTTTTATTTTTTATTTAAGAGTAATAATGACGGTAAATTTTCCTCAAGGGCAATTAATTTCACCAAATCAGGATAAAAAGAATCGTTTATTACTCTCCAACTCTCCTGAAGAATTAAGACAACAATTCTATGAATTAAAAACTCCTTTAGATGTTGCTAAACTCTTAAATATTCCTCATAAAAGATTAGTTTATCATCTTTATTTAGTTGACTCCCAGAGACGTTATAAAACTTTTACTATTCCTAAAAAATCTGGCGGTGAAAGACAAATATCAACCCCAATTACGGCGTTAAAAATTATTCAACAAAAACTCAATCAAGTTTTACAAGCAGTTTATCAGGTTAAGCCTTCAGTGCATGGTTTTGTCCAAGACAAGAACATTGTTACTAATGCTAAAGCCCATGTCAAAAAACGCTATGTTTTAAATTTAGACTTAGAAAACTTTTTCCCTTCTGTCAATTTTGGGCGAGTTAGGGGGATGTTTATGGGGATTCCCTATCATTTACCTCCTGATGTGGCTACGGTGTTAGCGCAAATTTGTTGTCAAAATAATCAGTTACCTCAAGGTGCCCCTACTTCTCCCATGGTTACGAATATGATTTGTGGGAAGATGGATAGTCAGTTACAGCGTTTGGCAAAGGATTGTAAGGCAACTTATACTCGTTATGCTGATGATATAACTTTTTCTACTACTCTCAAGGATTTTCCTGCGGATTTGGCTTATATTGTCAATAAGGATGAATCGGAAAAAGTTTTCTTGGGCGATCGACTTTCGACTATCATTAGAGATAATGGGTTTAGTGTAAATGAGAAGAAAACCCGTTTACAAACTAAGGGTAATCATCAAGAGGTAACGGGTTTAACCACTAATCAATTTCCCAATGTGGATAGACGTTATGTGCGTCAAGTAAGGGCGATGCTTCATGCTTGGGCTAAGTTTGGTTTAGAATCTGCACAAAAGGAGTTTGAAGAAAAGTATCATCATAAGGCTAGATTTTCAGGGAAAGAAATCCCTCGTTTTCAAGACGTATTAAAGGGTAAAATAGAGTTTATCGGTATGGTTAAGGGTAAGGATGACGGTATTTATCAAAAATATATTAGTCAATATTATCAACTATTAAAAATTTATTTTTAAAC
>NZ_JBLZFY010000301.1:0-1198 GCF_050753365.1 Geminocystis sp. CENA526 | reverse complement strand
ATCAAGGAATATAAACAATACGAAAACCATATAAATATCCTTGATAGACGATCGAACCTGCGTTGCTACGATGAGTCGATCGACAAGCCCCACTCTCAGAATCAAAACCCCCTCCCCGAACAACATGACTTTGTGTTAATCCTGTTATCCAAGGATAATCATTTGTGGGAGCATCAATATAATGACTGTGCCATAAATCTTCACACCATTCCCAAACATTACCATACATATCATATAAGCCCCATTGATTAGGTTTTTTCATTCCCACTGGATGAGTTTCTCCTTGGGAGTTGTTTTTATACCAAGCGTAATGTTCTAATAAATAAGGATTATCACCAAAGTAATATTTAGTTTCACTTCCAGCCCGACAAGCATATTCCCATTGAGCTTCACTGGGAAGTTGATATTTTTTCCCTGTTATTTGGGATAATTTTTGACAAAATTGTGTTGCTCTTAGCCAATCAACTTTTTCTACTGGATGAACCAACCCCTTAAATTTTGAGGGATTTTCTCCCATAATAGCTTGATATTGCTCTTGAGTAACGGGATATTTACCCATAAAAAATGCCCTTAATTTAACTTTATGTATAGGTTGTTCTAATTTGTATTCTTGTGAACCCATCATAAATTCACCTTCGGGAATAGCAACCATTTCTAATTTAATTCCATGAGGTAAAACTTCCGTAAAATTTCCATTGATTACGGATTTTCCAATAGTTTGTACAACATTATTTATTTTTGTAGAAGTAATTATTTGTTGTAATTTATCCTCTGTTCTTTTTCCCTCATTAGATGTGTCATTTAATCCCTTAAAACTACCCACGTTTAAACTTTTTAATTCTAATTCTGTAATAATTCCTAAAGCTAAAGCCCATGAGTCCACAGCCCATTGTGCAGCATCTTCCCTCATCGCTAAATTAGTCTCTAATTTTTGACGTAATTTAGCCAAAATTGACTCTAATGGTATCCCTTGATGAATATTCTTTAATTCCTTAATAATTCCTTCCTGTAAGGCATTCATTAAAACATTAATTTCTAACCGATATTCTCCACAATAATCGAGCAAAAAGGCTTTACATTGTTGAGGATTATTTGTAATGGAAATACCATTTTCTTTAATAATTTGAATTAGTTTTTCACGAGGTAAATTGTTCATATAGCAAATTTAGGGCATTAAAATTTATTTTAGTAAAGTTTC
>NZ_JBLZFY010000300.1:0-1213 GCF_050753365.1 Geminocystis sp. CENA526 | reverse complement strand
AAGTAATAAGTAATAAGTAATAAGTAATAAGTAATAAGTAATAAGTAATAAGTAATAAGTAATAAGTAATAAGTAATAAGTAACATCAAATCCTAAAATTATTTTTAATCCTATCTCCTTATCTAAGTAATTCAAATTTTAAATCTATGAATATGAACAGTATAATTAAAGTAGAAAATTTGACAGTTTTATATCAAAATCTACCGATTATTGCAGGTGTTTATTTGGATGTAAAGCCTCAAGAAATTACAGGTATTATGGGTCGATCGGGCTGTGGAAAAAGCACTCTTTTAAGGTGTTTTAATCGCCTTAATGACTTTGTTGATGGCATGAAAATTCAGGGAAATATCCTTTTTAAAGAACAAAATATTTATGATGCTGATGTGAATTTAGTGCAGTTGCGTAGGGTTATTGGGATGTTATTTCAACGTCCTGCCCCTTTTCCTACATCAATTTATAAAAATATTTCTATGGCATTAAAAGCAAATGGTTATAAAAAAAATCTTGATGATTTAGTCGAAGATTCTTTAATAAAAGTAGGTTTATGGAATGATGTAAAAAACCATCTTCATAAAAATGCTATGAATCTTTCAGGAGGGCAAAAACAACGACTTTGTTTAGCAAGGGCGATCGCTATTCAACCAGAAATTATACTATTAGATGAGCCTTGTTCTGCATTAGACCCTATTTCTACCCTCGAAATTGAAAATTTATTATATCAATTAAAGAAAGATTATACCATCATAATCACTACTCACGATCTCAAACAAATTGCTCGTATTTGTGATGATGTAATTTATATGGATATGAAAGAAGACGATCGAGGTAATAAAACTGGATTTATTGTAGAACAAAACAGTGTAGAAAAGATATTTTTAAACCCAGATAGTCAAGAAACATTAGCCTACACTTCAGGAGGAATAGCGATGAATCGAGTTTGATAAGTTAAGACGCATCTAAGTAAAATCAGATGATGATGGTACAATAAATTCTAAAATCTCAATTAATTCAGGTATTTGATTTTGAATAACACTCCAGACTAAAGGAATATTAATACCATCATAATCATGAACTAATTTATTACGCATTCCGATAACTTGTTTATAAGGAATCTCAGGATATTTTTGATAAAATTCAGGAGAGATTCGCCTCATTGCTTCACCTAAAATAGAAATTTGATACATTACTGCTGATTGAGTTTTAGTGTCTTTAA
>NZ_JBLZFY010000299.1:0-1217 GCF_050753365.1 Geminocystis sp. CENA526 | reverse complement strand
TAGTACAACAAAATAACTTCCGTTTAAGTAAAACCTACCATGAATTTGAGGTAATCCGCCTTTGGGAAATGCCCCCAGAGATATTTTTACAGTATCAGGGATTATTGCCTTTTGCGGTGCTAGCTAATACTAATGAACCTCAAATGATATTAAGTCAAGTTGCCCAAGCAATTGATAGAATAGTCGATCGAAACGTAAAAAGTAATCTTACCGCCGCTAGTGCCATTTTGGCAAACTTAGTGGTTTCTGAAAACATTATTAAAGGTATATTAAGGAGCGATATTATGCAAGAATCAGCTATTTATCAAGAAATTTTCCACTCTGGGGAATTAAGGGGGGAATTAAGAGGTGAATTAAAAGGTGAATTAAAAGGGAAATTGAAAGGAAAGCAAGAAGAAAAAGAAAGAGTTGCCTTGAGTTTACTCCGTCAAGGAATTGGTTTTGAGGTAATAGCAAATGCCACTGAATTGCCTTTAGAAACCATTGAAATTTTACAACGAATAGTTAATCAAAATAACTAATTTTTGTCAGGGTAATAACTCTAATAAATCGACATTATAATTCATTAATTAAGAAGTTTGAATGTTTGATAATATTTGTAAATTTTTAGCAGAATATTTCCGAGATGATTTGGTAACATGGTTATTAGGTAGTCCAATTCCATTAACCGAATTGAAACCCACAGAATTATCCAATGAACCCATTAGGGCAGATTCGTTAATATTATTACAGTCGGAGGATTTAGTTTTACATACAGAATTTCAGACAAATCCCGATGAAACTATGGCTTTTCGGATGCTAGATTATCGAGTCAGGGTTTATCGCCGTTATCCTCATAAAGAAATGCGTCAAGTCGTGATTTATTTACGTCCTAGTAATTCTGAGTTAGTACAACAAAATAACTTCCGTTTAAGTAAAACCTACCATGAATTTGAGGTAATCCGCCTTTGGGAAATGCCCCCAGAGATATTTTTACAGTATCAGGGATTATTGCCTTTTGCGGTGCTAACTAATACTAATGAACCTCAAATGATATTAAGTCAAGTTGCTCAAGCAATTGATAGAATAGTCGATCGAAATGTAAAAAGTAATCTTACCGCCGCTAGTGCTATTTTGGCAAACTTAGTGGTTTCTGAAAACATTATTAAAGGTATATTAAGGAGCGATATTATGCAAGAATCAGCTATTTATCAAGAAATTTTCCACTCTGGGGAATT
>NZ_JBLZFY010000298.1:0-1234 GCF_050753365.1 Geminocystis sp. CENA526 | reverse complement strand
TTGATGGTGAGCCTCCTGTCTTAGTTATCGCTATGGTAAATCCCGATGACTTACAGGCTTTAGACGATGTGAAAAAATTATTACGTTCTAAGGGATTGGGACTACAAAGAATTGTCATCACCGAAGAAGATTACGATAAATTACTAGGAAAATATTATGCAGAAGAAAAAGAACGGCAAAAAATAAAAGAAGCGAAAGAAAAGAAAAAAGAATTAGATAGATTAGGCGATGTTAGTGATATTGTTGAAGATTTAGCGGATCATAGCCTAGAAGACGCTGAAGACGAAGATGCTGGAGATTTGGCTTCCACCAATGAAGCAAACCAAGCGCCAGTAATCAAATTAGTTAATAGTATTTTAATCAAAGCCTTACAAGAGGGGGCATCGGATATTCATATTGAGCCTCAAGAAGAAAATTTCCGAGTGCGATTAAGGAAAGACGGGGTACTGCGTCAATATTTTACACTGCCTAAGCACATTATTCCAGCAGTTACAGCTCGTTTCAAAATTTTAGCGGAATTAGACATTGCTGAACGCCGACTTCCTCAAGATGGCAAAATTCGCCGTATATTTCAGGGAAGAAAAGTAGATTTTCGAGTTAATACCCTTCCTAGTCGTTATGGAGAAAAAGTCTGTTTGCGGATTCTGGATAACTCAGCAACTCAATTAGGTTTAGACTTTTTAATTAGTGATGAAGAAACCTTAAATAAAGTTCGAGATATTGCTAGTCGTCCTTTTGGTTTAATTTTAGTTACAGGACCTACGGGATCGGGTAAATCCACTAGCTTATATTCGGTATTAGCAGAAAGAAATGATCCGGGGGTGAATATTAGTACAGCAGAAGATCCGATCGAGTACGCCTTACCTGGTATTACTCAGGTGCAGGTAATTCGAGAAAAAGGCATGAACTTTGCTTCTATTTTACGCGCTTTTATGCGTCAAGACCCCGATATTATCCTTGTGGGTGAAACCAGAGACGCTGAAACCGCAAAAACTGCCATCGAGGCTGCTTTAACAGGACACTTGGTATTAACCACCCTCCATACTAACGATGCGGCGGGTGCGATCGCTCGTTTAGATGAAATGGGAGTTGAACCTTTTATGATTTCAGGGGCGTTATTAGGGGTATTGGCTCAACGTCTCATGCGTCGAGTTTGCAGTGAATGTAAAGAAGCCTATAACCCCACCAGAGAAGAATTAGCCCGTTTTGGCATGACTGCATCCAATGAAGAATC
>NZ_JBLZFY010000297.1:0-1237 GCF_050753365.1 Geminocystis sp. CENA526 | reverse complement strand
GTTTTATTTTTTGGCAATTTGGGCTTACAAAAGAGATCAATCATTAAGTTAAATAAATCAATACTAAAGGTGGGTTGACTACCCACCTAAAAGTTAATTATTTTGCGCCAACTGGCATACCTAAGATGTCCTCGATTTTTGGCATTTGATCTAAAGGTATTACTCGCCCTTCATCCTCAAAACCATCAATCTCATTGAAGTTTAAGTAACGGTATAATTCACCCTTGAAAGGATCGATTTTCTCAGATACGATCGACATATACTCCTCCACCGTAGGAATTTTGCCCAATAAAGCACAAACTGCCGCTAACTCAGCACTACCGAGATAAACCCTTGCACCTTTACCCATACGATTATTAAAGTTACGGGTAGAAGTAGAAAATACCGTTGCACCATCTTCCACACGCGCTTGATTACCCATACACAGAGAACACCCCGGCATTTCAGTTCTTGCTCCTGCCGCCGCAAATACGCCGTAAACTCCTTCATTGCGTAACTGTGTTTCATCCATACGGGTAGGAGGACAAATCCATAATACAGACTTAATGCGTCCAGCACCCTCAAGGATTTTCGCCGCCGCTCGGTAATGTCCAATATTTGTCATACATGAACCGATGAACACCTCATCGATTTTATCCCCTGCACACTCGCTCATCAGTTTAACATTATCTGGATCATTGGGAGCAGCGACGATCGGCTCTTTGATTTCATTCAAGTTAACGGTGATAATATCGGCATATTCCGCATTTTCATCCCCAGACATGAGGGAAGGATTCGCTAACCATTCCTCCATCTTGGCAATACGGCGCAATAATGTACGCGCATCGGCATAACCCCGTGCTATCATATTCTTCATTAAACTGACGTTCGATCGAAGATACTCAGCAACAGTTTCCTCACTTAGTTTGATTGTACTACCAGAACAAGAGCGTTCAGCAGTAGCGTCCGTTAACTCGAAAGCCTGTTCCACTTTTAAATCGGGTAAGCCTTCCATTTCCATGATACGCCCGTTAAAGACGTTAATTTTATCACCTTTGCCATAGGTTAACTTCCCTTCCTGCATAGCCACCCAAGGAATATCATTAACGATGTCTCGCAAAGTCACCCCCGGTTGCAATTCTCCAGTAAATTTCACTAACACCGACTCAGGCATATCTAAAGGCATCGCCCCTAAAGCCGCAGCAAATGCCACTAAACCCGAACCTGCGGGGAAAGAGATACCGAGAGGGAAACGGGT
>NZ_JBLZFY010000296.1:0-1240 GCF_050753365.1 Geminocystis sp. CENA526 | reverse complement strand
GAGCAAACTTTAAACCAATTACTCACGGAAATGGATGGTTTTGAGGGTAATACGGGCATTATCGTCATAGCGGCTACTAATCGCCCTGATGTGTTAGATAGTGCTTTACTTCGCCCGGGTAGGTTCGATCGACAAGTCATGGTGGATTATCCTGATATGAATGGACGTTTAGGAATTTTGGAAGTACACAGCGCGAATAAAAAAGTTGCGCCCGAAGTATCCTTACACACCATTGCCCAACGTACCCCCGGTTTTAGTGGTGCAGATTTAGCTAATCTCTTAAATGAAGCGGCAATTTTAACGGTACGCAAAAGGAAAGAAGCTATCACGATGAATGAAATCGATGAGGCGATCGATCGAGTCATTGCAGGTATGGAAGGCACACCTTTAGTAGATGGTAAGGCAAAAAGATTAATTGCTTATCACGAAGTTGGTCACGCTATTGTAGGTACACTAACGAAAGGGCATGATCCCGTAGAAAAAGTTACCCTAATCCCCAGAGGTCAAGCCAGAGGCTTAACTTGGTTTACTCCCGATGAAGAACAGGGCTTAATTTCTCGCACTCAACTTTTTGCTCGTATTACAGGATTATTAGGGGGGAGAGCCGCCGAAGATGTAATTTTTGGAGATGATGAAATAACCACTGGTGCTGGAAACGATATTGAAAGGGTTACTTCTTTAAGTCGTCAAATGGTTACAAAATTTGGGATGTCGAATTTAGGACTGATTGCCTTAGAAGACGATAATCAACCTATTTTCTTAGGAAATGATACCGTTAATCGTTCTGATTATTCTCAAGAAATAGCTGAAAAAATTGATCAACAAATTCGCTCGATCGTGTTTCAATGTTATGAAAATGCTAAACAAATTATCATAGAAAATCGTCCTGTTATTGATAAATTAGTGGATTTATTAATCGAAAAAGAAACCATAGAAGGGGATTTATTTCGTGAAATAGTCAAAAAATACACCACTAAACCTTTAGAAATGGCAAAATTATCTACCTAGTTTTTACTTAGGCGTTGCCTCATAGTATCTTGATGAAGAGAGGGAAAAGGGAAAAGGGAAGAGTGAAGAGTGAATAAATGACAAAAATCAAGGTTTTGAGGCTTTATATCGACACATAATTACAAAATTATTTTAAGTAAAATTTAGTAAAAAATGCTCAGTTTTGCAGTAAAAATTGTGAAAATTGAACACTTTTTAGTTGATGTAGTATGTCCAAACCTTTGATTTTAAT
>NZ_JBLZFY010000295.1:0-1242 GCF_050753365.1 Geminocystis sp. CENA526 | reverse complement strand
AAAATATTGTTTCTTTATAATTATAAAAAAATCAAAATAAATTTTTATGTGTGGAATCGGTGGCATTTTAACTTCTTCAGCTTTCCGTGATTCTTTAGACACCCTCATCCATAAAGTTCGATCGAGCTTAACCCATCGAGGACCTGATGATCAAGGTACTTACATTAATCCTACTAAAAATGTCGCTTTTGCCCATACTCGCCTTTCTATCTTAGACTTGAGTAGTGCTGGTCATCAACCCATGTCCACAGAAGATGAACGTTATTGGATTACATTTAACGGTGAAATCTATAATTTTCAGGAAATTCGATCGAACCTAGAAAAACAAGGAGAAATCTTTAAATCTCATACCGATACAGAAGTTATTTTAAAACTATACAGAAAGAAAGGAAAAGACTGTCTATCCGAATTACGGGGAATGTTTGCCTTCGCCATTTGGGATAACCAGAAAAAAACCTGTTTTATTGCCCGTGATCCTTTAGGCATAAAACCCTTATATTATTATTATGATGGTCAAAATTTCCTTTTTGCCTCCGAATTAAGGGCAATTTTAGCTACTGGCATTGTTAATAAAACTATCTCCCCTCAAGGATTATACAGCTATTTGACAAGGGGAACGATCGCCGAACCTGATACCATGATTGAAGGAATAAAATGTTTACCTGCAGGGCATTGGTTACAGTGGCAAGAAGGAGAAATAGACATAAAATCCTATTGGCAAATTCAGTTTCAAAACCAAGTTAATGAGCTTTCCGAAGCCAAAGAAATCACCCGTCAAGCCTTGATAGACTCTATTAAACATCATTTTGTCAGTGATGTACCCGTAGGCATCTTTTTGAGCGGTGGTATTGATTCTAGCTCATTATTAGCCCTTGCTCGAACCACTCAAACTGGTACAATTAAAACCTATTCCATCGCCTTTGAGGAGGAAGACTATAACGAAGGGGATTTAGCCACACAAATTGCCCAACAATTTGATACCCAGCATCATCAATATAAAATTACCAGTTCGATCGCCCTCAGTATTTTACCCGATTTTTTACAAGCGATTGATCAACCTACCATAGACGGTTTTAATACCTATTGCGTCTCTCAATTAGCGAAAGAAGACGGCACAAAAGTTGTATTGTCAGGATTAGGAGGAGATGAGTTATTCGGTGGTTATGGCTCGTTTCAACAAATTCCGAAAATGGTCAAAATCGCTCAAAATATCGATAAATTACCCTATTTAAAACAATTATC
>NZ_JBLZFY010000294.1:0-1243 GCF_050753365.1 Geminocystis sp. CENA526 | reverse complement strand
TTGTGGACTTGTCTGTAAGGCTAGTGCCGTCCTGTGAAGCAGAAACTCTTAATTGCGAAGTTAAGAAGCCAACATCTGTACCGTTAGGTCAGTGTGGGAGATGTCACATTTAAGGTTGGAATTAATCTGATATTGAATATTGATAACGGCTTCTTCTAAAGTTGTCAAACGTTCTTCTATAGTGTTTTTTTCGACATATTTATTACTTAATTTTGACTATTTATTTTGCATTTTAAATCCCCCTATCAATCATTAAAAAAGAGGGCTAAAGCCCTCACTACAAACCGATGATTAGGCGAGGATTTTTGGCACTCGGAAAAAGTCTTCTTCTCTTTCGGGAGCGCTGTTGAGTAAACTTTCTCTATCTTCGTAGGTTTTTTTTGTATCTGTACGGGTAATATTGCTCACCTCGATCGCTCTTGTAGTAGGAGCAACATTATCAGTATCAAGCTCTTTTAATTGTTCAAAGTAATCTAAAATAGCATTTAACTGAGGAGCAAATTCTTCTTCTTCTTTTTCAGTAATCTGTAAACGGGCTAAATTCGCTACTTTTTTAACTTCTTCTTTACTTAAACTCATTTTTATTAGTAATTATAGTAATTTTTTCATTGTTCCTTATTCCTTATTCCCTTTCCTCAGCAAAAACGATGAAGTCATCGTTACTTAAAAGAATACATCCATTTCCGATCGACCGGTAGTTTTGAGCCAATTTTGAGCTTCCAAATAACTATTAGGAGAGATTCTAATAGCTTGTTTCCAATATTCGGCGGCTTTGTCATAGAAACTTTCTGCACCATCTTCATCGCCATTTTGACGACATTTTTCCCCTTGATGATGATAAATCACCGCAATATTATTTAGCACCGAAGGTTTACGGGGATTTAATTCCAAAGACTGATGGTAATAGTCTAAGGCTTCTTCTAATTTGCCATTACTGGCATGAATCAAGCCCATATTGTAGAATATCTCACTTCGATCGTTGGGGTCTTCTTCTAGTGTTAAGGCTTCTTGATAGTTTTCTAAGGCTTCGGCATATTCGCCTTCTGCCTGTGCAGACATTCCATCACGGTAATAAACAAAAGCCTCCTTTGCTTTAGCATCAATAGGCAAGACTTTCAGAATAATATCCGCCATGACGGTAAAGGTTTTATCAATAAAATTATCGTTTCTTTGTGATCTAGGCATATTATAAATTTAAAATTAAAAATGGAGATAAAAGAGAGAGGGGGGAGAGGGGGAAGAG
>NZ_JBLZFY010000293.1:0-1262 GCF_050753365.1 Geminocystis sp. CENA526 | reverse complement strand
GAAAAATATTTTCCCTATGAGACGATTAAAACTGTCAGAAGTTCAAATATTGAAGATATTTTCTATCAATGTGATACACAAAACAATATTGAGTTAATTATCACTTTTACTAAACATGATGATACCGAAGCAGTTGACACCCTAGAAATTGGGTTTTCTCTCAAAACTTCGGGCATGAATTATATTATTGAATTAATAGGCTATAATGAGTATGATTTTGCTAAATTTAATCAGTTTTTTAACAATTTTCCTGAACCGATAAATGCCTCTTTTGCTTCTCCAGTAGCGGCGATTAGAGAATATGAAAGATTTGTTACCCGTCCACAAATTATTGAAGCAATCCAAAAAAGAGCATCAGTAGAAGTTATTCGCAATCGTCTTTATTCTCTCTATCAAAATACTGGTAAGGATAGTTCTTTATACGATCGATTTATTCAAGATTTATCTTATATTTTATTTAATAATCAGAAAAATATTGAGTTTTTTGTTAAAAGTGATATTCGACAAGATACCAAAGCTATTATTGATTTTAAAATCGAGAGTAAAGATATAGAAAAAGATATTTCTTTATTAGGAAGTGGCACTTTACAAATTATTTTAATTTTACTAAATTTATACGCTCCTGAACAAGAAAGAGATTTGAATTTAATTTTATTTGATGAGCCTGATAGTCATATTCATAGAGATATTCAACAACGTTTAATTGAAATAATTACTAAATTTTCTAATCAAACTCAAATCTTTTTAACAACCCATAATGAAACTTTAATTAGGCAAATTCCGTTACATCAATTATTCCATTTAGAAAATAAACCAAAACATAATTATAGCTCGATCGTCCATCAACAAGAAATTTATTTAGGTTCAAGATTTAAAGGAATTTATCCTTCTGTTACTAATCCTATTATAAGTTCTTTAGGTAGCAGTAATGGATTAGATTTTATTAATGCCATCGAAGCTAATAGAATTATTTTTGTCGAAGGTCAAGATGATGCTAAAGTAATTAATTTATTACTGCAACATAGAATCCCTAAAAATACTAATAAATATGTGTTTTGGGTATTAGGCGGAATCTCTCGTATTTTTCAAGATTTACCAGCATATAAAAAAGTTTTTCAAATAATTAAAAATCAGCAAAGTTTATGGGATAAATCAGTGCTAATTTTTGACAGAGATTTTCTGAATGATGAATATCGTCAGAATTTAATTGATAAAATGAAGAATAATTTTGGCTTAGAAACTTATATTCCTAATCCTTATAC
>NZ_JBLZFY010000292.1:0-1264 GCF_050753365.1 Geminocystis sp. CENA526 | reverse complement strand
TTGGTAAAACTCTCAAATATGGGAAAATAGATGCTAATGGTTATATTATCCCTTTAAATCCTCAAACGGACGAAAAGAAAGAGGGTAATTATATTTTAGATTTAAGTCCAGATGACCACAAAAATGGCAGTAAAACAGGGAAATCCTATCGAGAAATTATTCCTAATCGTCAATTTGAAGATGGAACATTTTTCTATGACTATCTTAATGCTTGGCTATTCGAGTATCGAAAATTCTTAGTGAAAACCGATGTTGAGACTGTATTTGTCAGAGAAATTAAAGGGGATGCTTTTACCAAAGATTCTGTGTGGCAAAAAGTTAATTCTATCTTTAAAACAAAAACAGGGGTAAGTATTAATCCTCATCTGCTCAGACATATTTTTGTCACTTTTCTAGCAAACAATGAAGTTGATGATGCGAAAAAAAGAGCGGCGGCAATATCAATGGGGCATGACCCGATTACAGCCCAAAAATATTATTGTAAACAAACTGATGAGCAAATGATATTACCCATTGCTGAGTATATGAATAATCTTTGGACAGACAAGGAGAGTTCTAGTTAATAAAACTTAATTATTGGTCTTATTTGTGGAGGGGGTGCTGTTTTATCTTAACTTAAATTAAACGCCATCCCTTCACTTCGATCGATCGAACTTCTCCTCCTTCTCAATCTCCATCTCCAAGGCGACTAATCTTCCACCCTGCCTAATTCCCTATCTTTCCAGTTCGGGTAAAAATGAATGCTCCCCTTGTCCATGTTGTACATATTGAGTATTGCTGTTATCGGAAGAATTAGTCTTGTCTAGTGCAAAACTTACACTGTCTGGGGAAGAATTAGTCTTGTCTAGTGCAAAACTTACACTGTCTGGGGAAGAATTAGCCTTGTCTAGTTTAAAATATACAGTGTCTAATGTCTTCATCTTACTACTCAAATCCTTTAAATGAAAATTGCGTTCAGGCTCAGGCTCAGACTCAGGAAGATAAGATCGAGGAAATAGACTCTCTCTAAAAAGTCCTAAAATAGAAAGTGAGTTAGAGGGGAATAAATGATGAGTAGATATTCTAAAAATTGGAGAGAAATATCGATCGAAATCAAGGAAAAAGCCGACTGGAAATGTGCGAAATGCGGTGCAGACTTTAAGGATAAGCAGAAATCAAGAAGGGGAAGCTGTCTGCAAGTACATCATTGGAATAGGATACCCGAAGATAACAGACCAGAAAATTTGGTAGCATTATGCAATAGCTGTCATTTGGAATATCATCG
>NZ_JBLZFY010000291.1:0-1274 GCF_050753365.1 Geminocystis sp. CENA526 | reverse complement strand
TAAAACCGCAAATAACCAAGGTTGAGAGGAAGGCAAATCATCCCCAAGACGAGGCAGAATCCAAAAACCACCGAGGGGAGGAAAACCAACTAATCCAAAAGTACCCACTAAAAAGGATATACCAGTTAAAGGGCGACGTTTCCATAAACCGCCTAAAAGTGTTATATCTTGAGTCACATTACTGATAATAACTGTACCGATACTCATATACAACAAAGCCATCGCCACAGCGTAAACCACTATCAAAAGTAATGCCGTTTGCTCATGATTTGTACCAATAGCGATAAAAACTAATCCCATATAAGCGCTAACAATATAGGATAGCACCCGTTTTAAATCCACTTGGGCAATGGCAATTAAAGAAGCTAATATAGCAGTTACCGCCCCAACGATTACCACAATTTCTGAGACTATGGGGGAAATTTCTAACACTGGTTGCAGTTGAATTAAAACATAAGCCCCCACCGCTACTACGATCGAATTTCTTAAAATAGAAGCAGGTAAAGGACCTTCCATAGCTTCATCCAACCACAATTGTAAAGGAATTTGCGCACATTTGGCGATGGGACCCGCAATCAGAAGTAAACAGAGTAAAGTAGAGAAGGTAGCATCAATAGGAGAATTATTAGCCCAAAATGCTAAGTAATTATAATTCCATGTGCCAGAAAAGGGATAAATGGCGATTACTCCCATTAATAATAGAATATCTCCCACCCGTTTTGTCCAAAAAGCATCCCTCGCACCAGATACCACTAAGGGTTGAGCAAACCAGAAACCCACTAATAAATAAGTACCAAGAGTGAGAATTTCTAAATAAACGTAGCTGAAAAATAAGGAGTTACACAAGACTAAACCACACATTCCTGCCTCGAAAAAACCGACTAAGGCGTAAAATCTAGCCCATCCCCAATCCATTTCCAGATAACCGACAGCGTATAGTTGACACAAGACATTTAACCCAGTGATTAAAGCTAAAGCGCCCACACTGATAGAAGAAATCTGTATGTCAAAAGAGATATTTAAACCTGCTACTTCTAACCATGTAAAACGCAATTCTTGGGCTGGTTTTTCCCAAATTTGATATAAAGCGATGACACTGTGAATAAATGCCATCGATGTCATCACAATATTAATATACCCTGCTGGGCGAGAGCCTGTTTTTCGTATGATACCGGGCGACCACAGTAGAGCAATCAAGCCTCCAATCAGGGTATAACAGGGAATAAACCAGATTGTTTCACTAAAAAAAGTCATATTGTAAAAATTAATACTTG
>NZ_JBLZFY010000290.1:0-1301 GCF_050753365.1 Geminocystis sp. CENA526 | reverse complement strand
TGATCTGGCATTATTTCTAATGCAATTATTTTACATCTACAAACGGTCTTATTATTAAAAATAACATAGTTTTAGCAATTTTTATGATCTAATGATAGTCTTTGAGTTTAAATTAAAAGGAAATAATCAGCAGTATCTTGTCTTAGATGACATGATTAGAACTGCTAATTTTATCCGTAATAAAGCTCTCAGATATTGGCTAGATAATAAAGGTACAAAATGTAACGACTTGCAGAAATTGTGCGCTGTTTTAGCAAAAGATTATGAATGGGCAAATAAACTCAATTCTCAAGCTAGACAAGCATCGGCAGACAGGGCTTGGTTTGCTATTAGTCGTTTTTATGCCAATTGTAAAGCTAAAAAACAAGGTAAGAAAGGGTTTCCTAAATTTAAGAAAAAAGGTAGATCAGTAGAGTTCAAAACTACTGGTTGGTCTTTATCTGAAGACAAAGTCCACTTAACATTAACTGATAAGTTTGGGGCGGGAAAGTTTAAATTAATCGGTACTTATGACTTGCATTTTTATCAAAAAAGTCAAATAAAAAGAGTCCGAATAGTTAAACGTGCTGATGGTTTTTATGCTCAATTTTGTATAGATATACAACGAGAAAAAACTCATCAACCAACAGGTAAATGTAAAGGAATAGATTTAGGTTTAGAATTTTTCTACACTGATGATGAGGGAAATACTGTAAAAAATCCTCGTCATTTAAGAAAGTCTGAAAAAGCCTTAAAACGACTACAAAGAAAAGCAAGTAAAAAGAAAAAAGGTAGTAAAAATAGAAGAAAAGCGAATCAAAGATTAGCTAAAAAACACTTAAAAGTAAGCACCATCCAACGTAAAGATTTTGTGATTAAAACGGCAAAAGCGTTAGTTCAGTCTTGCGACTTGATAGCTTATGAAAACTTGCAAGTGCGTAATATGGTTCGCAACCACCGACTGGCAAAATCCATAAGCGATGCTAGTTGGTCAATGTTCATTGAGTGGGTAGAGTATTTTGCGAAAATAGAAGGTGTTGAATGTAGAGCCGTTGCACCTCATTTCACATCTCAAGATTGCTCTAATTGCAACACTAGGGTAACAAAAACCTTGAGCACTCGAACTCATGAATGTCCTAAATGTGGTATCAAATTGCACAGAGATCATAATTCAGCAATTAAGATACTGGCAAAAGGACTAGGATTAAATACGCTAGGGCATAGCGAAATCAACGCTTGGGGAGAGAACAACCACTGTCTAAGTCGAGCAATCGGTTTGGATAAGTTGACTCAGTGAACCAAGAATCCAACGTGCTTCAGCC
>NZ_JBLZFY010000289.1:0-1305 GCF_050753365.1 Geminocystis sp. CENA526 | reverse complement strand
TTGTTGAAATTGTCGAGGCGATAAATTAACCGCTATTTTAATGGGATTTAATCCCATTTCTTGCCATGTTTTATTCTGAGAACAAGCTGTAAATAAAACCCATTCTCCCAAAGCATTAATCAACCCCGTTTCTTCGGCAATAGGGATAAATTGAATTGGGGATACCCTTCCTAAAATCGGATGATGCCAACGAATTAAGGCTTCCATGCCCACGACTTGACAGGTTTTGATGTTAATTTGCGGTTGATAGTATAACTCAAATTGATTGTGCATGAGGGCTTCGTATAAATAACCTTCCATGCGCAATAATTCCTTTTGTTGCCTATTCATGGAAGGATTGTAATATTGATAGTTATTTCCACCCTTATCTTTGATTTCATACAAAGCCGTGTCAGCATTTTTTAAGAGAGTTTCAAGATTATCTCCATCTTGAGGATAAATAGCAATCCCAATACTAAGATAAGCACGAAGTTGATATTCCATTATCAGGAAGGGTTGTTTTAAAGACTGTAAGATTCTATTAGCCACCACCGCTACATCATGGGGATGTTTGATTTCTGACAGAAGAATAGTAAATTCATCTCCTCCCCAACGTGCAATTAAGTCAGAGTTTCTTAAACAATCCCTTATTTGATGGGCAACTTCTTGTAATAATTTATCCCCTATATCATGCCCTAGAGTATCATTGACATTTTTAAATCTATCTAAGTCGATAAACATAATGGCAAATTGATATTTATATCTTTGCGCGCGCGCGATGGTTTTGTGTAATTGTTCATTAAATAAGTTACGATTGGCTAACTCTGTCAACAAATCGTGACAAGCCTGATAACGTAACATTTCTTCTGCTAGTTTTCTCTCGGTTATATCCCTGACGGCGTAACAGATAAATTCTTTAGCACTGTAATAAATAGTACTGATATTCACTTCCACGTTAATCAAACCGCCTTCTTTATGACGATGTATTGACTCTTGGGTTATATTCAATCGATCGTGTATTACTTTTCTGATAATACTATCACTTATTTCCGAATCTGTAGCGACTAAATCTGACAATTTGAGAGATAAAATTTCTTGGTTAGTATAACCGATTAAAGTACAATAGGCGTTGTTTGCTTCAATAATTTGTTTCGTGATAGGATCAATCAGGATAATTCCCTCTGATATTTGTCTGACAACAGCACGATATTTTTCTTCACTTTCTCTTAAGGCGTTTTCAATACTATCTCTTTCACTAAAGGAAAAAATATAGCTTTTAATTTCGGTTTTCTCTTGGATAAAATAGGCGTATTGAGTGTAATTATG
>NZ_JBLZFY010000288.1:0-1306 GCF_050753365.1 Geminocystis sp. CENA526 | reverse complement strand
CCAGATATTCAAGCACAACTCACCCAAGCCAGAGAAAATCTGCAAAGGTTAGGTAATGCCGTCTCAGAATTAGTAAATCTTTCCTCTGATGTTTTTGAAGATAAAGGCATTAAAAAAAGTTTAGAAGATTTGCGTAAAGCCTACGACGAAGCCCTCCAGCGCCTTTTAAACCCCACATTATCCATCGCTACCATTGGTACGACTTCATCAGGAAAATCAACAGCAGTTAACGCTTTGATGGGAAGAAGTATAGCACCCATTGAAGCTGACGAAATGAGTGGCGGTGTTTTAACATTAAGACATTCTGATGAACGTAGATTAATTATAGAAGCTACTCCCGATGCGGCTTGGGAAACGGGTGAATGGAAAAATTTAAGTGATGATGAGCTTTATAATAAAATTCAGACGGTAATGTACCGTTACCATGAAACAAGAAAGAAAAAAAACTTAATTGCACCGAAAATTAAGGTTTGTGTTCCTCTTTTTCCAGCTAATGAATTAAGTTTATCAGGACTTCCTAAAGGTATCGGAGTTGAATTTTTAGATTTACCTGGACTAAAATCTGTACAAGATCAAGCTAACTTAAAAGTTATTCAACCTTTAGTGGGCAAGGCTTTTAGTATTGTAGTCATTGATTACACACAAATAGATGAAGAACATCGTCAAAAGTTATTAGGAGAATTAAAGAAAGTTGTTGAATACCTACAAGGGCGTATAGATTCAATGATTTTTGTCTTGAATCGAGTAGATCGTCGTACCCAAAAAGATAAAAGTATTGAGGAGAGAATTGCGAAATTAAGAGTAGAAATTAAGGATAAATTAGGTCTTAAAGAACTCCCTGATGTGTTGCCTTTGAATGCACTTTTGCTTTATTATGCTCAATGTGCTTGGGGTACAAATGCTTTAAATCTGGACTCTGATATTAACCAAGAAGTGCGATCTGACTTATTAAAATCACTTGTTAAAGATTGTACGAATTTTATTGAGGACAAAACCGAAAATAATTTGGATTTAGACGATTGGTTTACGGATTTTAAAAAATCGGTTAAGAGAAGTAAAACCATTGATGATGAACAAATACGACAATTTTTAAACTACGCTCTGAAATGGAGTGGCGGTGAAGAATTATGGAAATGTATAAAAAAAAGAATAACAGAATCTTTTTCTGAATTAGTCATTTTACCAGTTTTATTCGATGTTTTTACAAAATTTGACGCTTTCAATAATCAACTTAATTTATTAATTGAAACTCGTAAAATTGATAATCAAGAGGAAGTAAAATTACAAACAGAGCGGATTATTGCAA
>NZ_JBLZFY010000287.1:0-1310 GCF_050753365.1 Geminocystis sp. CENA526 | reverse complement strand
GTCTATTATAACCGCTTTTTCGATCCCCAAGGTTAGTTTAATTGTCTTCTTTTTTCTGACTCTTATTAACCCTATTTCGGCACAAGAAAAAAATCCGCAAAAAGTTGATATTGTTCGCACTACCGTTAATGATGACCAAGTTACTTTACGGGTGAAGGTGATGGGAGAGGGCGATCGACCTGTGATAGGTTTGTCACATAAAGATTTTGCTTTACAAGTGCAGGGCAATAAGGTAGAGTTCGATCGAAGAAACTGGAAATCTCCCGAAGAATCAGAGCCTCCTCCAGCGTGGATTATCGTCTTAATGGATATGTCTGGGAGTATGTTAACCCTTGATAATAGTGGTAAAACAAAGTTAGAAGGCGCTATGGAAGCGACTACCCAGTTTCTCTCGATTTTAGCCCAAAGAGGGGGAAATACCCAAGTTTCGATCGTGCCTTTTGGGGAAGGAAGCGAAAAATGTGAAGGGTATAAAGTTACTAAACAAGAATTAGACAATTTTTTAAGTCCTAATGATGTCAAATTAACTAATTTTTTAAACTATTTAGCGAGTACAAAACCCTGTGCATCGACTAATCTTTATCAACCCTTAGAAACTGCTATAAAATTTTTAGGAAATTCAGAAGATAGCCGTTTTTATCTCACGGAAAAACAAAGAAATCAGGGAAAATTAGAGCCGAGATTATCAATTATTTTAGTATCAGACGGTTATCATAACGCCCCTAATGAAGCCCAAGATTTTGCTAGATTGCTAGAACAATTAGAAGATTATAACAATATAATTGTTCATACTTTAGGCTATGGTTTAACCCCTCAACAACTGGCACAAAAATATAAATTACCGAAACCTGCTACCCGTGACGACATAAATAAAGGTAAAGTGCCAGAGGAGGAATTTGTGGATGAAAAAAGGTTAGCAGAAATTGCCCAAAAAACGGGAGGAATCGCTGAATTTTCCGGCGATGCTCAAGATATTGCGGAAAATCTCCAATTATTTCTCAACGCCTTGTTAGGAGAGTACGAAATTACTTATACTGATCCTAATCCAGAAAGAGGTGCTACTAATAAAGTTATAGTAGAAGTTATGGATATAAAATCTGAGGAAAAACCCTATACCATACCAGTTTTTGGGCGCACATTGCCGTTAAATATTCGCTTATTGATCTTTTTTTCTACTCTTATTAGTTTAGGTTTATTTGGTGTTTTACCCTTTTATCTGTGGGGTAAAATGTTGAAACAAAAAACTTTAGAAGAATAAAGAATTAAGAACTATTTTTAATCTTTAAACTTCTCCAAAAAGATTAATTAAT
>NZ_JBLZFY010000286.1:0-1313 GCF_050753365.1 Geminocystis sp. CENA526 | reverse complement strand
AACGATAATAAATCAAATAGTTATCTTTAAATTTTTGTTCATATTGATAATAATAATTTAGAGCATTATTTTCTTGATTTAACCTCTCATAAAGTAATCCTTGGTTAACTAAAATCCAGTAGGGGAAATCACCTTGAGAAATAGCTTTTTGATAATAATTGATTGCTTCTTTTAACTTACCTTCTTTTGCACAATACCAACCTTTTAAACCCCAAGCATAACTACTATTGGGAATTTGCTGACAAAAATCATCAATTTTTCTGCCGACATCTTGGGCATTTTTGGTGATAACAGCCTGTTTTAAGGCTAAAATAAGTATCGGATATACCCATTCTTGTATTTCCTTACTTTTATTACTATTAGATTGCTTAGACTTAAAAATGGCTTGAGTAGCAGGGGGAATTGTTGCTTTCCATTGTCTTTGTTGTGCTAAAATCCATGCCTTTACTCCCAAAGAAAAAGTACAATTACTATCTAAAGATAAGGCTTCATTAATGGCGTTTTCGGCTTCTTGCCATTTCCCTAGCTTACCTAATCCCCAAGCTAAATTACTTTTAATCCATGACTGTTGTGGCGTTAATCCAGAGGCTTTTTGTAAGTCTGATACTGCTTTTTGCCATTTTCCCTGACGACAAGCCATTAAGCCTAATATTCCATAACTTCTACCGTCATCAGGATTGAGTTTGATTGCCTGATTCGCAGTTATTTCGGCTTCTTGGGGATTAATATGGATTTGGATTAAGGCTAATTCTACCATTGCTTGACTATTATGAGGCTCATTTTGCAAACAATTTTGATAGGCTTTTATGGCTTCTCTTAAATTATTTTGCTTCACAAAATCTTGGGCTTTTTTATGGAGAGGAGAGAGAAAATTACCTTGTAAAGCCTTAATTAATTCTTCAGCAGTTTGGAATCTTTCTTCTATTTTAATCCGCATTCCTGTTAGAATAATATTCTCCATTAAAGGGCTAATTTCTGAACGTAATTGGCGAGGATAAATCAAGGGATCAATACCATTATTATGTAAGATAGAATCAACTCTTTCTGCGGAATCATTGGGTAATTTTCCCGTTAATAATTCATACATAGAAGCACACAAAGCATAAATATCCGTTGCGGAAAATCTTTTACTTTTGTTGCTATACTGTTCATAAGGTGCATATCCCATCGTTAAAGTTGTACTCATAACACTTGTCATGCCGTCCATAAATTCTTTGGTTGCTCCAAAGTCGATTAAGATAGGGTTATCTTGATTATTAATAATAATATTTTCTGGTTTGATGTCTCGGTGAATGATGTTTTTGCTATGGATA
>NZ_JBLZFY010000285.1:0-1316 GCF_050753365.1 Geminocystis sp. CENA526 | reverse complement strand
AATTTTCTATTATCGTGGTGGTAATTGTGAGCCTATTAAACTACCAAAACTACCCGGATTATGAGTTTGACAAAACACCTTTCCCTTGCCAAAAAAACGACAAACTAAACCTTCCCCACCTAAAAAAGAACCTAGTAAACTACTTCCTGCTTTACCTATTTTAAAGTCCAAAGTTTTCTCAAAAGCTACAATATGCCCTGTGTCAACAATATACTCTCCATCGACATCTATTTCGTAGATACCGCCAAAAGAGCTTAAAATGACAGCACCATAACCTGTTATAGTTAACCAAAAAACAGATTCCCCTGAAAAAAGGGATTTTAAACCCTGAAATCCTACGTCTATATTTACTCCAGAAGCACAGGCTAAATAAGAACCCGATTGCACTACTAACTCATTCCCTGACATTTCATAAACAATCACGTCACCGATGAAACGAGGCGCTAAAAAAATTTCTCCGTCAGGTTGATAGCAACGAAAAACACTCAGAAATAATGATTCTCCTGCCATCATTCTTTTTAACCCCCCTAATACACCTCCTCCTTTTCCTTGTCTGAGGGTAGTGCTAACATTGATAAAATCACTCATAGCAATCATTGTACCTGCTTCAGCGATTAATTCTTCTTGGGCATTCATGGTTACTTTGACGATCGAACTATCTGGTTGTTGTAAAATTTGTATATCCATAAATTATCTTACTTTAGGGCGTAAAAAACCGACTAAACCACTGACACTGCGAGATTGAATTAAAACAGTGCCTTTTCCCTTCAATCTAGTGACAAAACCCTCTCCAGAGGTAATAGAAGATAATAAATTGCTGGATAAAGCTATACTCATTTTAATATTAGAGTCATAACCCACAAGATGACTGGTATCAACGATAAACTCCCCGTTAATTTCTTTACGAGTGATACCGCCGTAGCTACCAAATAAGACTCTGCCTTTACCACTAAACTCAAGTTTAAATAAACCTTCTCCTGCAAACCAACTGGCAAAACCTGCCCATTTAACCCCCATTTTAGCGCCTCCTGCATGGGCAATATACGCACCCGGCTCTAAACAAATCCTTTTACCATCCAATTTGAAGGCAAGTATATCTCCAATGACGGATTGGGTTAAGACGAGATTTAAAGGACGATTAGTTTTATTATGAAAGACATTAACAAATAATGACTCCCCCCCAAAAAATTTACGCATCAAAGCTGGAATTAAACCACCAGAAAATTCCGTTGTCATGGTTATATCAGCATCCATGCTAACCATAGCACCAGCTTCGGCGGTAATCTTTTCTTTTGGTTCTAAAGTTACAAAAATAG
>NZ_JBLZFY010000284.1:0-1319 GCF_050753365.1 Geminocystis sp. CENA526 | reverse complement strand
GGCGATGGACTTGGTGGAGTTAGTTTATCAGGTTTCGAGGGAGTTTCCGAAGGAGGAGCTTTACGGGCTGACGAATCAAGTAAGACGGGCAGTAGTTTCGATTCCGTCAAACATAGCGGAGGGGCAAAGTCGCCAATCAACGGCGGAATTCAAACGTTTTCTGTCGATCGCACAGGGTTCGAGGGCAGAAGTGGAAACTCAAATAATGATAGCTCAAAGACTGGGTTATCTCAAGAAGGAACAGACAACCTCAATTCTCAATCTGTCGGAGGAAATCAAACGAATGATTTACGCTCTAACAGCCAAACTAAACTAACTTCCCACTCTCCACTTCCCACTTCCTACTTAAAAATCACTAAGCCTGAAGAGTTAAAAATCCTAGATCCCGCCTGTGGTAGTGGACATATTCTCGTTTATGCTTTTGACTTACTCTATGCCATTTATGAGGAGGAAGGTTATCAACCGTCAGAAATTCCGAGCCTGATTTTAACCCATAATCTCTATGGTATTGAAATTGATCCACGGGCAGGGGCATTATCAGCTTTTGCTTTAACTATGAAGGCACGGGCAAAATATCGCCGATTTTTGCGTAAGCCTGTGCAACCAAATATTTGTGTTTTGGAGAATGTTAAGTTTGGAGTGGGAAGTGCGAAGGGAGTAGGAAGTGGGAAGTGGCAAGTGGGAAGTAAGAAGGGTGAGATTGAGGAGTTACCTTTGATTAATGCTATTAACTCTCATTCATCAAGCAAGAATGATCCCTCCCAACCCCCCTTAATAAGTGAGGAGTCGAAGACGGGGGTGTCCTCAATGAAAGGGGAGATTGAGGAATATATGGATTATGTGGGGAGAGATTTATTTACTGTTAGTCTTCAAGAGACTTTACGGCAGTTTGAGGAGGTGGATAATTTTGGCTCGTTGATACGCCCTCAAGTTACGGATGTGGATTCTATTAGAGCTAGACTTGAGCAGGTTGATGTGGCAGGAAATTTATTGTTATATCATACCCATGAAAAGGTGTTGAAGGTTTTACGACAGGCGGAATTTTTAAGCCCCCGTTATCATGTAGTTATCGCTAATCCTCCTTACATGGGCGGTAAGGGCATGAATCCTCGTCTCTCGGCATGGGTAAAGGATAATTACCCTGATAGTAAGTCTGATTTGTTTGCTATGTTTATTGAGCGAAATCGGGAGTTATCTGTAAAAAATGGGTATTCCGCTATGATAACGATGCAAAGTTGGATGTTTTTATCTTCTTTTGAAAATCTACGCTCAAATTTACTTAATAAAACGACTATTTTATCAATGGCTCATTTAGGGGC
>NZ_JBLZFY010000283.1:0-1339 GCF_050753365.1 Geminocystis sp. CENA526 | reverse complement strand
CGACGCTGCTGTTGCTCACATTGCTCAGGTTACCGCTACCACTAGGCGTACCCGCATTGTCGATAGTCGTTTGCAAGGTGTCTGGATTGGCGCCGTTGCCGTTGGTGCCCAGTGGCAGACCGGTCCAAGTCTCTACCTGCAAACCAGTGCCATCAGGCAGATTCATTTGGCCATTCAGACTCAGCAGAGGCGCATCGGCCACTGGGGTGATATCGATCACCAGCGTGGCAGCTTCGCCCTGGTTGCTGCCATCGGTGGGGCGGAAACCGATATGGGCATAGTCGGCCTGCTGATTGCCGACACCCGTGCCAGCAAAACCATCAAAGCCCGACTCATTCTCACCCGGTGTAAAGCGCAGCTTGCCGGCATCGATATCGGTTTTGCTGATGCTTTGGTTGAGTGAGACGGCAGACCAGGTGCCATCGGTGCCCTGGTACTCCAGGGTTCCGGCAACAGGCACCGTGGTAATGATCACGCCAAGATCGCTCTCAGCCGAATCCGTGTCGCTTATGCCGAAATCACTCCAGTTCAGGGTAATGACGCTGTCCTCGGCGCCGACAAGGGTCGCCAGGTCGGGGTCTACGACCGGTGGCAGGTCAACGACTTGGGTGGCGTTGGCGGCGATGCTGTTGTTTCCGGCCAGATCCTGCGCGGCACCGGCCGGTACGTTGACGGAGATTTCGCCGCCAGTCGGGGTGACGACCAGGGTATAGGTCTGGCCATTGACAGTGGTGAAAGTCCCTTTGTTGCCGTTGGTGACTGTCACATCATCAGCGGTGAAGCCGGTAACGGCTTCGCTAAAGGTGAAGGTGAAGGTCACTGGGCCGTTGGCCACACCAGGAACGTTGTCGCTGATGGTGAGGGTTGGGGCTAGGGTGTCAATGCTGTAGTTGTCGCTTGTCGCACTACTACCCGCGTTGCCAGCGAGGTCTGTGTAGGTGTTGGCCACGGTGATGAGGTTGCTGGTGTCCTCGATATTGGCCGTAGGGGTAAAGGTACCGACCCAGGTGATGCCGCCATCGTTGGAGGTCAGTGTGCCGAGCGTACCGTTCTCCACAGTGACATCACTGTTGTCAAAACCGATGACGGCTTCGCTGAACTGGAATGTAACGGTAGTGGTTTCGCCAATACTCAGCGCTGTGTCGGCAATGGTAATGCTGACCGTAGGGGCGGTGGTGTCGCCGACGATGGCGCTGTCGGTGCCCGGGGCCGAGGTGTTGCCGGCCTGATCGGTGATGGTGGCGCTGACCGCTACGGTGCCGCCGTCAGCCGGACGCGGTGCAGTGGTGGTGTAACCGTTGTCCAGGATGTCCTGGGTGATGGTCACGGATACCGGCGT
>NZ_JBLZFY010000282.1:0-1356 GCF_050753365.1 Geminocystis sp. CENA526 | reverse complement strand
CCCAACCCCCCTTAGTAAGGGGGGAGTCGGAGACGGGGGGATTATCGTTACTAAGGGAAGAATTATTGGCTAGTTTATAGATTAATTGAGTAAGTTCGATCGACAATTCTTCTTCATCTGTTTGCCAATCAGGGAAGACTAGATAGTTAGTATCTGTTAATTTAATTTGGGGGGAAATGGCATTAAATAAGGCTTCTTTTACTATCTCCGCCATAGTTGCCCATGAGAATTTCTGTGCTTGTTGTAATCCTGCCTGAATCAAATTATGTCTTAAAGTCGGTTTTTGTACATCACATAAAGCATTTGCCATGCCCTCAATATCATCCGCATTGACATAAATTACAGCACTTCCCCCCACTTCGGGTAAGGATGCGTTAGGAGTGGTAATGACAGGGCAACCACACGCCATCGCTTCGGCAACGGGCATTCCGAAACCTTCATATTTGGAGGGATAAACTAAAGCCACTGCACCACTATAAGCAAGTCTTAATTCTTCATCGGTTAGTTGTAAGCCATAAAATGTGCAACCTGCGGTAAATTGTCGCCATTCGGGGGGTAATTGACTTCCTGCACCCGTGGCTACTATGTCAAAACCTGTTTTATTTGCCAGTTGAGCGAAGGCTTGGAAAAAGAGGATAGAGTTTTTATAACCTCCTAATCCTCCTAAGAGAAAATAGGGTTTCTGAATGCCATATTTATATTTGAAATTAGCAATTTCTTGAGGGGAAGCAGGGGAAAATAAAGGGCTAACTCCACAATGAGCTACGGTAATCGATTCTAAGGGAATTTGTGGGAAAAATTTATTAATATCTTTAGCAGTGTTTTCAGAAATGGCAATAAAGGCGGAAGCATGGTTAATGCCTTTGTGCTTTTCTTGCCACATCACTTCATTTAAGTTTGTCCCAATTACTTCAGGAATCATGTCATAAGCCATAAATACGGAAGGGGTATTAATGGGGGTTGTATAGTAGCTAGAAATAAATAATTCTGCTCCTTCTTCATCGCAAATCTGCTGTAATAAAGTTCGATCGACCTCAGTATTATTATAATCGTAGGGCTGAATGGTGCGATAGCGAATACCGTTAATTTTTGGTGCGGTGTTGGCTCGATCTAAGACTAAAATATGATTAGCAAAATCAGTATTTGCCCACTGTTCTAATAAAGATTTCCAAACTCTGGCAATACCTGTTTGATAGAGTTGGAAAAATACCCCATCAATGAGGATTATTGGTGATTTTAGTTCAGGAATATTGAGCGATTGAAGATTTTTATCTTTATTAAAATCAAAAGCTGATTGGATTTTTTGTTGATTTAATTTAAGTAAGTTTCCTACTGTCATAGCAGATTGTTGCCAAT
>NZ_JBLZFY010000281.1:0-1389 GCF_050753365.1 Geminocystis sp. CENA526 | reverse complement strand
GTTATAATTTGAGGGAAGAATAAATTGCTCTTGCTCAATCCTATCTACCGTATTGAGTGTAATAGCCGTGTTGGCTATTATTATTGGCACCATATTACCCTCGATAATGTCGTAGTGTTGCTTTTGTTCATCCTGCTGTGTCTCTTCATTTTCCTGATTTAATGTGACGAACTCTCCAGAAGAAGGAGAATCCCTTTTGTTTTGCTCTAAGACTGATATTAATTGTTTTTCTTTCTCAAGAGTACGGCATCGGCTGCTATCAGACTAACTCCTGGTTTAGCTCTTTCAGATGCTGTATCTATTATCCGTGCGGGTGCTGGCGTTGACGGTTTAGACTAAGAAAATAATCTTTTCCTAATTTTGAGACTTTTAGCTATTTAAGTCTTTCTAATATTTTTGTCCACAACTCAAAAAAATCATGCCAACTATGTATAATAAAATTCAAAGAGTCGCTACCACCATTGGTTTAGGTGTCGTAAGTGTTCTCGTCGCAAATATTACCTCTGCTCAAGCTCAACAAGCCTATATTTCTGGTAGTTCCACCCTTGTGTTAATGAACGGTGCGACTCAATCAATTGGAGCAGAACTTTCTGCTCCTAGTGGTTCTATGTTTAACGCCACAACGGTAACAGTTACTCCTGGTTATAGTGGAGCAACTGCAAACCTAAGCGATAATATAGTCGTTTTTAATACAGGTGGTCCTGGTTTAACTGTCACAGGAGGTGCTGTTGCTGGTGCTCCTGCTGGTTCTAGCTTCACAGCTGCTGCTGCTGCCAGATTAGATGCGGCTGCTGCACTACCCGGAGGTCTTTCCGATGTAGTTTCTATCATTCGTGCTGGTGCTGGAGTTGACGGTTTAGACTAATTTTCTTTTTTTAGTCACGAGATCGATCTATAGATCATCTTCAGTTCATTGAGAGAATCCGTTTACTTCGACTACGCTCAGTGAACTTCAGTCGAAGTGAACAGGACATCGAGCGTAGTCGAGATGTCCAATTGCGATCGATGTCCGAGAGAGAAATTGAAGCGTAAGGTTTGATCGAGGTGAGTGATGGTAAGGTTCGATCGAGTTGTGAGATTGCTGATAGTGCTTCGCAATGACAAGGAAGTTCGATAGAGTTTAGGGGATTGCTTTGTGCCTCACAATGACAAGAAAGTTCGATCGAGTGTGAGATTGCTTCGTGCAGGATAGGAGCTTCGATTGAGTTGTTAGATTGCTTCATTAAAACAATATTACAAGCTATGGGCTATCATCTTATTCCACAGAAATTTGAGCTAAAAAAAATAGGGAATGATCGAGTTTGAGAGATTGCTTCGTGCCTCGCAATGACAGTATAATGGGGTTCGATCGAGGTAGTGGGTTCGATCGTAATAAGTTAAGATATATCT
>NZ_JBLZFY010000280.1:0-1389 GCF_050753365.1 Geminocystis sp. CENA526 | reverse complement strand
GATAATTCCACATAGGTTAAAAAGCGATTTCCTTGTAAATCATAGATTTGTAAACCCTCTATATCTAATTCAAATTTTATCTTTAAAAGAGGGCTAATAAAACCTCGTATTTCTTCAATTATAACTAAACGATTATCCTGTCTTAAATAACCATTCAAATCATTTTTATCGGGATCATAAATATAATATTCTTCGATGCCATATTTTTCATAAAATGCTAGTTTTTTTGCCATTTCTTTGAGGGTATTACCTGGGGAAAGTATCTCAAAAGCCACACTAGGAGTAACGTTATTCTCTTTCCATTGTTGATACGAACCCCTGTCACCTTTTGGTCGATCGAATACTACCATCACATCAGGGGCTTGACGAATTGTATTGTCTCCTTCCACGGGATACCAGAGTAAATCACCTGCAATAAAGACATTAGGATTATCTGCAAAAAGTAACTCTAAATTCTCTTTAATGATGACGATATAACGAAATTGCTTGGTATTGTCAGACATGGGTTTTCCATCGCTATCAGGATAAATAATTTCTGGTTTTTTTTCGACTAATATTGATTTATTCATCGCTAGTTTTTCCTCATCTGTAGAATATTTAATTAAGAATTGCTTTAATCATTTTAAAGCTCAATCCCTAATTCTTTCAATTTTTCTTCTAATAATTTGACTCTGATTTGAGCTTCATCGGCTCGTTGTTTTTCCTGTTCGGCTTTGAGCCTTTCCTGTTCAGCACGTTGTTTTTCTCGCTTTAATTGTCTTTCAGTATCCTTAATTTTTTCTGATAACTCCACATAGGTTAAAAAGCGATTTCCTTGAGCATCATAAATTTGTAAACCTTCTAAATTAAGTTCAAATTTTATCTTTAAAAGAGGACTAATAAAACCTAGCATTTCTTCAATTATGACTAATTGATTATCCTGTCTTAAATAACCATTCAAATCATTTCTATCGGGATTATAAATATAATATTCTTCGATGCCGTATTTTTCATAAAATGCCAATTTTTTTGCCATTTCTTTGAGGGTATTACCTGGGGAAAGTATCTCAAAAGCCACACTAGGAGTAACGTTATTCTCTTTCCATTGTTGATACGAACCTCTGTCACCTTTTGGTCGATCGAATACTACCATCACATCGGGAGCTTGACGAATTGTATTGTCTCCTTCCACGGGATACCAGAGTAAATCACCTGCAATAAAGACATTAGGATTATCTGCAAAAAGTAACTCTAAATTCTCTTTAATGATGACGATATAACGAAATTGTTTGGTATTGTCAGACATGGGTTTTCCATCGCTATCAGGATAAATAATTTCTGGTTTTTTTTCGACTAATATTGATTGATTCATAGTTGCTTTTTCCTCATTTAGCGAAATCAGTGATTAGA
>NZ_JBLZFY010000279.1:0-1394 GCF_050753365.1 Geminocystis sp. CENA526 | reverse complement strand
TGATTACCCTTAATATTAAAAACAGTAAAATTACCTACTGCTTCTGCATCTCGATAAATTTGACGTACATCCTCTAAATTCTGCCATTGAGCTTTTTTAACGGTGGCATACCAAGACTCAACTTGAATTTTCGCATCAGGATAACTGGCAATATCTGCTCTTAAATTACGGATAGCGATTAGGTGCATTCACTGAAAACTGTTCATTTTTTAATGTATTCTCTCATTTTGAGAGCAGTTTGTCAAGTACTTATAACTGTTCTTCGTTAAAAATTTCGGGTTGATCTTGATAGCTTATCATCTATTCTCTAATCAATTCTATTGAAATAGCATTTAAGTTATTTGTGGCGTTTATAGTATTTGTGCTAGATTGAAAATTATTGGGCTTATTCATTAAACTATCATGGCAATCAAACTGACGGCATCGGAAGAAATCAAACAAGTTGCTCAAAATCTTTTGGCTAATAAATTTAAGATCAACGTTGAAAAAATAGCGGAAAATGAAACAGTAAATATCCCTATCCCTGTTGATTTGGTTAATTTTGTCCAAGAAATAATTCAAGAAATAGCTCAGGGAAATTCAATTATTTTAATTCCTAATAGCCAAGAAATTTCCACGACAAAAGCATCGGAAATCTTAGAGGTTAGTCGTCAGCATTTAATTGAATTACTAGAATCAGGAGAACTCCCTATTCCTTTTCGTAGAGTTGGAAAACATCGTAGATTAAGGGTTGAAGATGTTATTAATTATAAGAACAAAATTGATGAACAAAGACTAAAAACCTTAGAAGAATTAGCAAAACAAGCCCAAGAATTAAAGTTAGGCTATGAATAAAATTGAGGGCATTTTTGATCACAGAAAAGTAACTGCGGTACTTGATTCCTGTGTACTTTTTCCTGCTCAACTGAGAGATATTTTCATGCACTTAGCATTAAAAGGGGTGTTTCGTCCAAGATGGAGTGATGAAATTCATAATGAATGGATTTGTGCAGTTTTACATAATCGCCCTGATTTAACTAATGAACAATTACAAAGAACTCGATTTCTAATGGATTCTAATGTTGTCGGTTGCTTAATCAAAAATTATGAACATTATATTCCCAATATTAATTTACCACATGACGATCGTCATGTGGTAGCGGTTGCCATTAAATCAAAGGCAGATGTAATTGTTACCTTTAATCTCAAAGATTTTCCTGAACAGGAGTTAAATAAATTTAATATTATTGCCTTACATCCTGATATTTTTTTTGAGCAGTTATTGATACATAATACAGCAAAATTTATTGATGCGATCGAACAACAAATAAAAATGTTAAAAAATCCTCCTATTTCTAAGAAAGAATTTTTGAGAATTTTGCAAAATAGTAAATTACCTCAAACTGCTAGTTTAT
>NZ_JBLZFY010000278.1:0-1398 GCF_050753365.1 Geminocystis sp. CENA526 | reverse complement strand
AGCTAAAAATAGTATGAATCCCACGGTAAAGATAGTTTTAAACATAATAGAGTCAGTGCGACTCGTTTAGTGTGAAATAGACGCTTAAAACCTCTTTTAAGCCTTATAAATACTAGCAAGGTATGAAATGACATAGAGAGAATTTTAAAGCCTCTAGAGGCGATTCTTGAAAGACAAACGTTAAGAACCTCAACAGTTCAATAACTCACTAATCAATAGGTAGTAATACCTAAAGAACAGTGGAAATTGGTTAGTTGTTAAGATTTCGTTACGAAGCCTTTGTGTGGATAACCGAATATCTTAAGTACGGATTACCGAACAGCAATTATACCTAACGTACCTTGACAACTCTATTATCCTTGTAAGTGAAAATCTTACCCGTTATTGTCAACGTGACAGCATAATCCACAGTGACTTGGTGTTTGGTAAACCATACGCTGAAGCTGGATTAAAAGGTGGTAACTGGAAGCCTAATCTGGAAAACCATCGAGCAAATCAACTATGACTACGCAAGGAATCTTCGTTTGAACCATCGTTATTATGAACTAGCCAAATAAGGCTGACAGGCTAGACCAAAAGGTGAAATTCTAATGTACCAGCGGACTTGTCTTTCCGAACTGGGGACAAATATATAGAGTCGGTGGATAGAAGAAGTCTAAGGTTGAGTAATACCGCAATCATCAGATTGACGGAAGGATGTAGGGAACGAGATAACCTCCTATAAACCTCTCAAAGAGGTCGAAAACTTTGAGTAGTAACCAGCGCAAGGTTATAGGAGACAGGATTGTGTAAGAAGGCGCGACCTGAACTGGTCGCTTGAAACGGGACACCTAGTCCTCTGGTGCTTTCCACCACCAGCCCTCATAGAAAGAACTCGAAAGAGTTTGGTCACAACCGAGTAGGTAACGAAACAGTTGGAATGCAGACCCTAAATGAAGCCGAAACTGCTAGGGATTAAGCGGTAAGGAGCTAGAGGGAGTGTGAAAAGATGAACGAAAGTGAAGCTAATGATTAAATTGCGTCATACAATAAAGAGCCAAATTATCCCTGAAAGGCTCTAACCAAAAAGGTAAGTGGGTAGTCTGAGGTTCTTCTTTACTCAAGACGTGGAAATACAACTCCCATCGCAAAAGAGTTAGCCATCTTAATCACAATGTATGTTCAAGCGATACAACAGGGTAAACCCTACAGAGTCTCAACAATGAGTAGGTCTGAGGCAACAAAGACGGAATCCTTTGGAGGGTAGAAGATGGGGGAAAAAGCGAATGCTCGACTGTAATGGTCGGGATAAGGGTTCAAAATTTGCCCTTGAGCGAAAGCAATAGCAGACTTCCTCTGGGTCTTATACGGACAGAAACGAAAACAAAGATTCTAAATTGGAGTTAAAAGTTAGATGTC
>NZ_JBLZFY010000277.1:0-1418 GCF_050753365.1 Geminocystis sp. CENA526 | reverse complement strand
TGGAATTTACGCTCAGTTTCTTTTTGGGCTTGAATTAATTCTGCTAATAATCTCCAAACATCATCGGCGGTGGTTGTCATAATTTTTCCTCCTAATTTGATTCTTCATCTCTATCATTTATTATATGATGTTCGATCGAACTTCCCATTTCTTTAAAATCGATCGCCAAAGGCGGCGCTACGCGATAGAACCTTTTTGATTATCTTTACCACACTTTTGGCTCAAATTTTTGATCGTTAACAATCACTAAATCCTCCCCCGACTGGGTAATAACAAATAATCCTTGACGATAGGCATAACGACTAACCTCTAATGGTGCTACCATTGTCGCTACTGCACCTAATAATTCGATGTTTTGATAACGGGGTAATAATCTTTTAAATTTACTCAATCTTTCTAAATGCTCATCCACATCAGCTTTTGTTAGTTTACTTTTCACTTCGATCGCCACTGCTTGTATCGTATTAATTAGTAATAAATCAACCTCCATCGCTTCATCGCCATTATTAACGGAAATATCACCAGATAATTCTCTAATATCAATACCTCGCTCTCGAAACAATCTGACGGCGGCAGGACGCACTTGCCATTCGACAAATTCCCCTAAACGATTACCTAAACTGCCCAATTCTTTGTTTACTGCTCTAATTTGCTGATCCGTTTTTTTACTTTGTTCTTTCAAAAGTCTCTCTGTTTCTTGAAAACGGCGATCGGCTTGTTGAGCTTGTTCTTTTAAAAGTCTCTCCGTTTCTTGAGATTGCTCTTTCAGGAGTCTCTCAGTTTCTTGAGATTGCTCTTTCAAAAGTCTCTCTGTCTCTTGGAATTTACGCTCAGTTTCTTTTTGGGCTTGAATTAATTCTGCTAATAATCTCCAAACGTCATCGGCGGTGGTTGTCATAGTTTTTCCTTCCAATTTGATTCTTAATATCTATATATTTATTATATGATGTTCGATCACTGAAAGTGTCGCTGCTCGATCGATGAAAGTAGTGGAGTTCGATCGAAGCGGATAAAATATCATCTTCTGTTTTTAAACTATTTAACCATTCCTCATCTATACTTTGAGCAATTCTTGTTTGAGCTAGTTTGTATTGATGATTTAACAATACTCGTGTAATATCTTGACTGATTTCAAGCCATTGTGAGGGGGAGGCAACATTTGTTAATTGCCACAAAGCAGACCAAGCATTCGGTGGTAAGATAGAGCCTAATTTAATGGCAGTACTGGCAATTTGAGATTTTGAACGATTTTCTCTTTTTGACAACGCAGTGATTCGTTCCGAAGTCTCCATATCAATATGAGCGGAGAGAGTTTTTCCTGTCATTTTTTGAGTTTCTGATAGCTTCTATAGTTTCTATAGAAATTATAGCTTATATTTCTTTTTTCTATAATTACTGATTAGGTAGCAATAAAGTAT
>NZ_JBLZFY010000276.1:0-1419 GCF_050753365.1 Geminocystis sp. CENA526 | reverse complement strand
GTAAAAAGTAATCTTACCGCCGCTAGTGCTATTTTGGCAAACTTAGTGGTTTCTGAAAACATTATTAAAGGTATATTAAGGAGCGATATTATGCAAGAATCAGCTATTTATCAAGAAATTTTCCACTCTGGGGAATTAAGAGGGAAATTAGAAGGTAAATTAGAAGGTAAATTAGAAGGTAAATTAGAAGGTAAATTAGAAGGTAAACAAGAAGAAAAAGAAAGAGTTGCCTTGAGTTTACTCCGTCAAGGAATTAGTTTTGAGGTAATAGCAAATGCCACTGAATTGCCTTTAGAAACCATTGAAATTTTACAACGAATAGTTAATCAAAATAACTAATTTCTAATTTTTCGTCATTAAGTCAATCAAATAATTGTAATTGATAGATTGTAGAAGCATAAAAAATTAAAATTTTACGCCTCTACGAGAAATATGACAATGTTTATATAAAATAGACATCTTCAAAAATACAGGCAAGATGCCTGTTCTACGATGGTAAAATCATAATTATTGGAGAAGTCGAATAGATGTTAAATAAGAACTTCAAAAGCTATTCCTTCTAGTTGGAATTGAGGGAAATTTTCTAAGATGCTATTTTTCTCATCTTCACCGACAAAAATATATGTACCCGGTTGTTGAGTGTTTTGAAAACGGTAAATATCAAGTCCTCTATTAGCATCTTTGTCGTAGGCATAAAATGCGACACCTTCTTCTTCAAATTGGGGGAAGTTTTGACGAATACTTCGACTTTCAACTTCTCCTGCGTAAAGATATGTACCTTCAATAGCAGTGTTGCGAAAACGATTAAACACGATTAAGTCATCGTCAGGAGTTTCACTGACATTAAAAGCATAGCCTTCTTCTTCAAATCGAGGAAAATTATTGAGAACATTTTGTCTTTCAACTTCTCCTACAAATAAATATGTTCCCTGTCGATCGAGATTTTGAAAACGATACAAAGGAGAGTTAAGATTATCGATAACGGAAACTCTCAGGGTATTAACTTCTGTATCTCCTAATAAATTAGTAGCTTGAATGGTTATTTCCGCAACGCCATTGGTATTGCTTTGATAATTGAGTAAAATTTCTCCCTGACTATTAATGTTAGCAGTAACTAAATTAGGATTATTATTATTTTGAATGGTAAAACTCAATTCTGGCACATCTGCAACGGTGACACCCTCAAATCTCACTAAATCACTATCGTCATTCACAGGAGAATTAATCACGGGTAAATTAGTGAAAGCTGGATTTGTACCTCTAGCATCGATGGTAGATAAAGATGCGATCGAATCTATAGTATTTAAGTCATCCTGAGATAAGACTGTACCAAAGACAGTAAAACCGCCATTTTGATTATCAAGGTTACTGGCATTATCGGTTAAATTAAAAAACCATTGACTTGTAGCACTATTAGGA
>NZ_JBLZFY010000275.1:0-1433 GCF_050753365.1 Geminocystis sp. CENA526 | reverse complement strand
ATAGATATAGATTGTCTATCAAAAAAACTTATTGTTTTCGCAAAAATAGATTGGGATTCATACGAAACCTCATGGGATTTTACTACTTTACCGCTTTTAGAAGAAGACAGTGGAAAGTGGAAAGTGGAAAGTAAGGGGGAAAGAGTGGACAGTGGACAGTGGATAGTGGACAGTGAAGAAGAAAAACTACCCACTAACCACTACCCACTAACCACTTATCCCATCCCAAAAACCATCGCCGAAACCTACAAAACCCTCCGCCAACAATGGGCAGAAATGACATTAGAAATGCAGAGATTAGAGGAAGAAAATAACCGAATATTTATTGAAGCCTACGGATTACAAGAAGAATTAACCCCCGAAGTGCCATTAAAGGAAATCACCCTCACCTGTAACCCTTATTATCGTTATGGGAAGGAAGAAGTGGACAGTAATAGGCAAGTTGATAGTGGACAGTGGACAGTGGACAGTGAAACAGAAAAACTACCCACTAACCACTACCCACTAACCACTAACTTCCCCTACGATGAAGCCTTAGAAAAACGCCTGTTAGAAGATACCATGAAAGAATTTATCTCCTATGCAGTGGGTTGTATGTTTGGACGTTATTCACTGGATAAACAAGGCTTAATCTTAGCAAATCAAGGAGAGACGATCGAGGATTACTATAGAATAATTGGTGATGACAAGGGATTAGGGATTAGGGATGAGGGATTAGTAGAAAACGAAACATTAACTACTTCCCACTTCCCACTTCCCACTTCCCACTTTTCCCCCACAAAAACAAACGTTATCCCTATCCTTGACGGCGATTGGTTTAGCGATGATATTACTGCACAATTCCGCCAATTTCTGCGCATCACCTTTGGAGAAGCCAACTATCAAACTAACCTCAAATTTATAGAAGATGCCATTGGCAAGAAAATCGGTAAATATTTCCAGTCAGACTTCTATAATGACCATGTTAAACGGTATAAGAAACGCCCGATATACTGGCTATTTAGTAGCCCTAAAGGTAGCTTTAACGCTTTGATATACCTGCACCGCTACCGCCCTGATACCGTTAGTATTGTCTTGAATGAATATTTACGAGAATACCGCCGTAAATTAGAAGGACAACTGGAACACTTCAAACAAATAGAAGTGAGTGCCGATGTTAGCACCTCCCAGAAAACCAAAGCCCTCAAGGAAACTGCTAAACTTACAAAAATAGTCAATGAATTAAACGAGTTCGATCGTACCATATTATATCCCTTGGCGATCGAAAAGCTAGAGATAGACTTAGATGACGGAGTGAAGGTTAATTATCCGAAGTTTGGTAAAGCCTTGAAGGAAATAAAGTAGGAAGTGGGAAGTGGGAAGTGGGAAGTGGGAAGTGGGGAATGAAGAAACAGAAAAACTAACCCCTAATCCCTAATCCTTGGGGCGTAAGC
>NZ_JBLZFY010000274.1:0-1447 GCF_050753365.1 Geminocystis sp. CENA526 | reverse complement strand
ATACACTATACCTATCAACTATGGATTCATCAGAATTAATCATTCCCGAATATAGTCTCGATCGAGATTGTACCACCTTATCTCGTCATGTTTTGCAACAACTGAACAGTTTTTCCGCCGATGCACAAGATTTGAGTGCCATTATGAATAGAATCGCCTTAGCAGGAAAATTAATCGCTCGTCGTCTCAGTCGTGCTGGTTTAATGGAGGGTGTCTTAGGCTTTACTGGTGACAGTAACATTCAAGGAGAATCCGTCAAAAAAATGGATGTTTACGCCAATGAAGTATTTATTTCTGTGTTTAAACAAAGTGGCTTGGTGTGTCGCCTCGCTTCTGAAGAAATGGATAAGCCCTATTATATTCCTGAAAATTGCCCCATTGGACGTTATACTTTACTTTATGATCCCATTGATGGTTCTTCTAATGTGGATATAGACTTAAATGTTGGCTCAATTTTTGCCATTCGTCAACAGGAAGGCGATGATTTAGACGGAGAAGCGAAAGATTTATTACAAGACGGCTCAAAACAAATCGCCGCAGGATATATTTTATATGGACCTGCCACCGTTTTAGTTTATACTATGGGTACTGGTGTTCACTCTTTCTTTTTAGACCCCAGTTTAGGTGAGTTTATCTTAGCACAGGAAAACATCACAATTCCTGATCATGGTTCAGTATATAGTGTCAATGAGGGTAATTTCTGGCAGTGGGATGACTCTATCCGTAATTATATCCGTTATGTTCATCGTCACGATGGTTATACAGGGCGTTATAGTGGTGCATTAGTAGGGGATATTCACCGTATTTTAATGCAGGGAGGGGTTTTCTTATATCCGGGTACAACGGACAAGCCCGAAGGTAAATTAAGATTATTATATGAAACTGCACCCTTAGCTTTGATTATCGAACAAGCAGGAGGAAAGGCTTATGATAGATTAACGAGAATATTGGATATTGTACCCGATCGAATCCATCATCGAACCCCCGTAATTTTGGGAAGTAAAGAAAATGTGGAGTTAGTACAATCTTTTATTGAACAAAATGATAACATCTAAAGTGAGAGGTTCGATCGAATTTTTAACTCAGAGAATCGACACTTAAATAGAGATTAAGATGGTGTTTTAGTTAGAGAATCTCCTTTAAATAAAATATCGACTATCAAAGAAGAAGTGAGTTTCACCCCAGAATGTTTAAAACAATTTGAAAATATACTAAGGCAATTCAATAATTATCGCATTGTAATTTCTTCTTCTTAGATTGTCACCAATGCGTAAATTGGATTTAATCTTGAATCAGCGATTCTTTTAGCTAAATACTTGAATTATCCCGCTTTTATGTAGAGTATAAATGATAGTTTATTGGGAATTATTAATTTCTATCTGATGAATTTTAATTAAGATTTATTAAAAATTGTTTCCTTTAAAACACAAAGTATTTTCCTTTGATA
>NZ_JBLZFY010000273.1:0-1448 GCF_050753365.1 Geminocystis sp. CENA526 | reverse complement strand
CCTCCCCTCGCTAATGCTGGTGTGCCTTCTTTGATAATGCGATTATATTTACCTTGATGAGCGATCATGGTTTTTGCTCCTTTTAGTAAAATAGTACTATTGATTCTTCGGGAGGCTTCCTGTAATCCTTGCAGTCGATCGAGATTTAAGTCAATATCAGGGAATAAACGTCTAAATTCTCCCTCATGGGGGGTTAAGATGGTGGGAGATTGACGTTGTGATAAAATCCGTAGGTTATCTTCTATTAAGTAGTTAAAACCATCGGCATCGATAATTAATACCGTAGGAGTTGCTAAAATTTCTGCTATAGGAAAACAAGGTATTTTTTCTCTGGTGATACCCATTCCTAGCACGATCGAACTATACTTAGAAAAATCGATCGAGGGTAAAGAAGAAAAATCCATAACTCCTGTGGTTGTCTGTGGAGTAGCAATTACTAAAGCCGAAGGAATGTGACTATTAATCAACGGTTGCAAAAACTCAGGTACAATCATGGTTAACATTCCCACACCACTAACATTAGCGCCATAACCTGCCAATAAACTTGCACCGCCATAACGTTTTGAGCCACATATTAACAATACATTTCCTTGACGATATTTGTGGGTATTCACGGCGCGAGGCAAGGGTAAAACCTCTTTCACTTTTTCCCTCGTTATCACCTTAACTATAGGAGATTGGTTGATAATTTCCGTGACTATATTGTTAGGGATACCTATATCGATTTTGACTAACTTTCCCGTATATTCCCAAGCAGGTGACTGAAATAAACCCAATTTCCATAACCCTAAGCATAAAGTTAGGGTAGCTTTAATGGCAACTCCTAACACTTTTCCTGTGTCGGTATGGATACCCGAAGGGATGTCGATACTAACTACAGGCTTTTCCCATTGATTAATTAAGGCAATATCTTTCGCTAAAGAGTTGGTAATGTGACGATTTAAACCAAAACCAAACAGACAATCGATAATAACATCACAGTTTTCTAATTCTTCCACAGTAGTCACAAAAGGCAAATGCAAAAACCTTGCATACTCTAAATGTTGCGCCGTTAAATCTTTTGACTTGTCTGCTAGAGGGGTATATAACTTGACTTCGTAACCCTTTAACCATAATTCCCTAGCAATAACTAAACCATCTCCTCCATTATGACCACAACCGATGATAAATCCTACTTTTTGATATTGACTGAGGGGATATTCTTCGATAATTTTGTGACTGGAGAATAAACCTGCTTTTTCCATCAAACTAGCAACTGGCATTCCTTGTGCAAAGATTTTATTTTCAATATCTTGCATTTGTTTAGCCGTAACCACACAACACTCTTTATCTTCCATAATGGGCGAAAATAAATTACTTTCAACATTTTATCGAAATCTCGATCGAATACCGCTTTCTTCACTTTTGTTTTTTGTGTTTGTTAAGAAAGTCAACAAATTAATTATTTT
>NZ_JBLZFY010000272.1:0-1462 GCF_050753365.1 Geminocystis sp. CENA526 | reverse complement strand
GTTCATCATTTTCTGCCAAATATATTAAGAAATATAAAGAATAAATCATGAGATGACAGAGTATAAAAAATACTTTACGATAGACTATAAAATTTATTAATCATGTAATGACTAATTTGCCTTTAGTTCGAGTCAATAGTCTTTTACCACTGCTCAAATTTTTTAAGGAAAACAGTATTTCTTTGGATGATTTCTTGCATAAAAGCACTATTCCCGAAAATATATTTTCTCAACCTGAAAAACTACTTTCTCTTTATCAAGTTTTCAATTCGATCGATTCTTTTGCCTATCGTCAAGGGATAGATTTTTTAGGAATTTTGGCAAGTGAAAAACTGGAAATTGAACACCTTGGTTTATTTGGCAAGGTTCTTCGTCAATCTTTAACAGGTTATGATTTATTACGCACTATTGTTACTTTATTGAAAAAAACCTATAGTTCAGGGGTAAAAGTATGGTTAACGGAAGATGACGATCGCATCTGGTTCAATCATCAATATCCTAATTTTTCCTACAACGGAAATAAACAAAAACAAGGGAATTATTACGCTTTTTTCTTGCACTTTCGGGCGCTCAAAACTATCCTAAATTTTGACTGGTATCCTACAGATTTATATTTTCGGGGAGAAACCGTCAAAGGATTATCAGATTTGGGTTTATTTTCCCAGTCTCGACTACATTTCAATAAATCCTATAATTCCATTGCGATTTCTAAAAATCTTCTTTATTTACCATTAAAAAAAGAGTCTGAAAATATTAATCATAACGAGGAACAAAACTTATACGAACAATTAATATCCACCTCACCTCCTGTGGATTTTAGCAAGGCATTGCAACAATTAATTCGCTCTCAATTATTTGGTGGTAGTATTAAGATAGAGACTATAGCTGATTCCATCGGTATGAGTAGCAGAAGTTTGCAAAGGTGTTTGGGCGATCGAGATTTAAGCTACTCTCGTTTATTAGATCAAGTTCGATTTCAATTAGCGGTACAATGGTTGCAAGATAACAGTATTTCTGTAAGTGAAATTGCCTTTGAACTACAATATAATGAAATTAATAGTTTTAGGCGATCGTTTAAGAGGTGGACGGGTGTAACACCGAGTGAGTATCGTAATCGATTATATCGAGGGGAATAAAATTTATTCGACAAAAATTATGAATGGAAAACGCATTTTATTTTCAGCTATCATTACGGGGATGATTGGTTTTGTGGCTGGTGTTGGTATCGCTAAATATGGACAACTTAATGAAACCACTTTAAAGTTCGATCGATCGGTTTATCGTAGTTGGGTTCGATCGTACGGTAGAATGGGGTTAGCCATCGGCTTTGTCGTGGGTGCAGGGCAGGAATATTTAAGACAGGCAAAAAAACAGAGAGATACAGAAGAAAATAGTTAAGGGTAGAATAGTGAACATAATCTATCATAATGGGAAAATGAGAACGTATCATCACTGTTAGATC
>NZ_JBLZFY010000271.1:0-1466 GCF_050753365.1 Geminocystis sp. CENA526 | reverse complement strand
TGATAATCTAGGACAATTGGTACAAGAACCGAAGCAAATAATTTCTCTTAATTCCAATAACTTTGATGATGATGAAATAGACATTGGCCAAATATTGAGTATTATCAAAAGAAGAGGTTCAGTTATTATAGGTACAACTATAACCCTTGCAGGGTTACTTTCTTCATGGATTTTAGTTAAACCTCCTGTTTATCAAGGAACATTTCAACTATTAGTAGAACCTTTAAATAAGAATAATCAACAGTTGGATGCTTTGACTCAAATAGTTCCACAAAATAACTGGCGGGATAGTGGATTAGATTATGAGAGTCAAATTAATGTCCTTACCAGTCCTGTCGTCATTAATCCCATCCTAGAAAATATTAAAATTCGCTATCCAGACATAGAAATTGATGATATTGCTGGAAGAATAGAGATTAAACAATCAGGACAAACAAAAATAATAGATATAGCATATACAGATGAATCTGAAGAGAAAATCTTATTTGTTTTAAAACAGCTGATGGAAGGCTACTTAAATTATCAATCTGATGAATTGACTACTAGCGTTCGTCAAGCTCAAGTTTTTGTTGATGAACAAATAAAACGAGTACAACAAGATGTTTTCATTTTGGAATCTCAGTTAGAGAGTTTTCAACAAACTAATAATTTGATTGATCCGAATACTGAAAATAGCGTATTAGCAGGACAAAGTAAGTTTCTTTTAGAACAGGTAGAATCTGTGCAAAATGAACTGAAAGCCAAAACTCAACTAGCACAAGATTTAAAAAATCAGTTAGATTTGACTCCCGAACAAGGGGTAATAGTATCTCGATTAAATCAAGAAAAAAACTATGCTAAGTTAATTTCTCAAATTAAGGATATAGAAAGTAAAATTGCCTTAGAAACTATTAAACTTGGTTCTCAACATCCCACTTTGACCACTTTAACCGCCCAAAAAGAAGAATTAATTACTTTACTCAATCAAGAAACTCAGCAAATTTTAGGTTATAGAAGTGCAAATCTATCTTTAGACTTTTTGACTTCTGTATCTAATAACACGGAAATGATACAAAAATTTTTAAATACTAATAATGAGGTAGAAGCATTAAAAGCGAAGGAGCGAGGATTACAAGAATCTTGGGAGAAACTTAATCAACAAATCAATCGTTTATCGACAACAAATAAAGAATATTATCAAATTCAACGAGAATTAAGGACGAATAATGAAAGTTTAACTCGTCTTTTAGCTTTGAAAGAGAATTTACAAATAGAAGTGGCTAAACAAACAGCCCCATGGAAATTACTCACTCCGATTAATGAGGACTTAATCGAAGATGTTTCGGGAAGAACTAGAAAAATTGCCTTAATAATTATTGCCAGTCTTTTTGTCGGGGTATCTGTAGGTTTTTTAATCGACAAGTTAGATTCTGTATTTCATTCTGTAGAAGAATTACAAAATACGATCGAACTACCCTGTTTAGGAA
>NZ_JBLZFY010000270.1:0-1469 GCF_050753365.1 Geminocystis sp. CENA526 | reverse complement strand
CTAATATAACCACTCCAATCTGGTTTAAAGCGATAGATGACGAGTCGATCGACCTGTAATATTTCCTTCGCTTTGGGTAAAGCTCGATCGAACACTTTATTAACATCATCCTCATCCAGAGTAGTTGAGCCAGTAATATCTTGGAAAAGACTAACTTTACTGGCATCTAACATCAAAAAAGACTCACTTTCTTCAATATTATCCGCCAAGACATTAAAAGTACGAGCTAACTTCCCTATTTCATCATCTCCTTGAACAGTAGTTCTTCTACTGTAATCTCCTTCGGCAAATTTTTCTGCGGTTAGCTGTAAAGATTCAATGGGTTTTGCAATCACACGCCCTAACACTAAAATTAAGAGAAGATTGACAATAAGTACAGCTACTGCTGTTTGCCCTTGAGCGCTTAAACTATTAGAAATAATTTGATTGAGAGCCTTTTCTGATGTCCCCCTCACCAAAATTCCCACAGGTTGCTCTTGAAAATTTTTAAGAATCTGCCCTGTCAGAGTATAGGTTGTATCTCCTACTTTATCCCTGATAGAGACAATTTCATCGGGATTTTTGAGAGCAAGTTCTAAAAGTGCTTGTGTAGCTAAAGGTTGTCCTCTCACTGTTTCTGTTTCTGTTAAGGCACTGGATAAGCTAAAATCTTTATCCCCAGTTATTTTATAAATCGCACTATAGCCACCTTGAAATTCTTTGATGGTATCTTCTACGATGGAAAATTTACCGTCAACAACGTCTCCAGATATTAACACACCAATTACTTGTTGAGTATTAGGACGAAATACTGGGGTAAAAGTATAACGAATTAAGACATCCTGATTTTGAGAAAGATTAGAAAAAATAGGGGGTAATTCTTTAGCTAAATCTGCCCAAGGCTTAATTTCTGTGATTTTAATTTGTTGAGGATTGTTAATAACTTCCGATACTAAACCATTAGGATTAAATTCTTGTCCTGTGCGATCGTTATTAGCATTGACAATAATTCTTTGATCTACTCCCACAAGGGTAGCATATTCAATATTACGCGCTTTGATCTCATTTTGCAAAATTTGACGCACGATCGATCGATCTTGAGGGCTTAAAGTTCCCCCATTAACCTTAGTCAAAGCCGCATTGATAATCGCTAGGTTATCGGATTGCCCACGAAAACCGAAACCCATTTGATTAACTTTGATACTGTAGTTAATTTTAGTGGCTTCTAACTCAGAAATCGACTGGTTAACTAATTGTTCTCTCCCCCCTTGAACTACTTGAATAACTCCCACCCCTAATAACGCTGCGATCGATATAGCTTGGGCTGTGACTAATACAAATACCTGTTTTTTCCGAATGGAAATATTATAAAACCATGTCACGATGGGCAAAGGCTCTTTTTTCGGGGTTGGTTTTATAACTACTGGAATGGGAGCTTTATTTACAGATACGGAAGAAGTGTTGAATTTAGGTTTTTCGGGTGCTTGAGT
>NZ_JBLZFY010000269.1:0-1470 GCF_050753365.1 Geminocystis sp. CENA526 | reverse complement strand
GATCGAACCTTTCGTTATTATCAAATATAGAGAAATAAAAACTATGAATTTAAACTTCGGTGTGCAAAAACAACCCATTTACGGTACTTATGGAGAGTTTACCATAGAGTCAGAAGATAAAAAAATTACTGCCCAATATTTACTAACAAAAATGAAGCCGGGTGCAGAAAATACTTGGGAAAATACTTTAGCAGATCAGATGATTCCTTGGCGAGAAATTTTTAAAATAGATGAATTAACCTTTGATGAATTATTGCAAAGAGACTTAGACGACTCTAGGGTAGCCAATGATTTAATCCCCTATTTATTGGGTGAAAGTGGCTCAAATGCTCGTTTTTTTCCCCCAATTTTAGCAGTTTTAGCACCAAAAAGAATTGAAAAATCAGGTATTTTACCCTACTATCCTCCCCTTACAAATCACACCGATACATCCATCAGTTTTGGCAACTTATTTGAATTTGAAAAACACACCTTAGACGGAGAATTAACCCCTTTAGGAGTCTTAAAATATAATCAAAAACAAAGTGCTTTAATTATAGTTGATGGGCAACATCGGGCAATGGCAATTTTGGCACTACATCGCACCATTAATCAAAAATGGGGGGATAATAAATATGCCTCTTACTATAATCACTTACAAGTAAACCAAAATCAGATAAAAAACCTCGAATTACCCGTTTGTATCGTCTTTTTTCCTGATTTACACGAAAATAATCATACTTTTAAAGAAAAAGGCATTGACTTAAAAAGCGTCTGTCGAGAAATCTTTGTCGTAGTCAACAAAAATGCAAAACGCATTAGCCCATCAAGAGAATTATTATTAGATGATGAGGATTTAGCAGCGCGTATGATGCGTAATACCCTATCCCAGTTGAAAGACAGAGGAGAAAAGAATGCCTCCCTCGCGCGTATTTATTCCTTTGCCTTTGGTGATAGTCTTTCCGATGCGGATACCCGTAAAAGTGAAGTAGTTACAGGGCAATTAGAGTATTGTACAGCAGTGGCGTTGTTTAAAATTCATTGTGCCATCAGTTTCGGCATGAAAGATGCTTTTAATCTGATAGAATCAGGTAAAGATATTACTGATAAGCGTCGCATCAAAAATAAAGAGCGTTGTCAAGATTTATTAAAAGGTACAGAATTAGCTGAAAAATGGAATTATTTTGATCGATTTTCAGGAAAATATCACCCTTTACAACAAGTACAATTAGCTGTTAATTTATTAGGCAATTTAACAGATGTTGTTATTTTACCACTGTTCGATCGATTTATACCTTTTGCTGTTTATAATCAGGCAATGAGAGAAGTTTATCAACAATTGCAAAGCCCATTATTAAAAACAGAAGAAATCCATATTAAATCCTTTAACTTATTATTTGAAGGTAGCGCAGTTCAAGCTATATTTGAAGATCATGTTCATCGTTTAACAGATAAAATAAATAAATCTCAAGAAGAAGGTAAAACAGTTAG
>NZ_JBLZFY010000268.1:0-1473 GCF_050753365.1 Geminocystis sp. CENA526 | reverse complement strand
CCCCTTCTAAACCCTCCTGTTGATTGTTGACTTCTTCTTCAACTTCTCCTTTTTTCTCCTCAATGGATTGATTAACTTCGTCCATTTTTGCCTGTAACTGATTTAAGGCTTCTTGAAAACCCGTTAAGCCCTCCATCATGGCGGTAGAATCTTGGGTAAATTCCTCTTTTGTGCTTTCAAAGTTACTACTAGCCGTTTCTAAAATGGAAGTAACATTTTCTTCACATTGGGTAAGAGAGTCGTTAGTGGATTCTAATTGTTGGGTAAAATCTCCCATTTGATTATTAGCCACATCGAGCGCTTTTAATAATTCTTCTAGCTTGTCGATCGACTCGTCAATATTTTGCTCCATGACTTGAGTTTCAGCCATAATCGTAACCTCCTGATATTAAATATTGGTGAATAAAAAAGTTTTTGGTAAATAGATTGCTTCGTTACCTCGCAATGACTAACAAGAAAGATTGCTTCGTGCCTCGTAATGACAAACAAGAGAGATTGCTTCGTGCCTCGCAATGACACAATATTCTTAACCTAAAATATCTTGAATCATGTCTAAAACGGGTTTAATATCATCGATGAGATCAGTAATTTCTCCCACCTGCCCAACAATATCGCCAATACCACCGTCTAACAATTCTTCGGCTTCTTCTCCCGCACTACCAAGAAAACCTAAAGCCTCCGTTAACCCTCCTGCTGAATCTGTTAAATCTCCCATTAATTCTTCCGTAAACTTAGAAGTAAGAGTACTAACTAAATCATCCGCTTGAGATGTTAAACTTCCTATCAAAGAATTTGCCCCCGTTGTAGCTTGTTCTTCTACATCCTCAAATTCACTTTGCAAAGTCTCTAATTTACTGTTCAATTCTTCTGCTAAATCAGTAAATTGTTGCACCAAATTTTCCGTTTGATTTTGGAAACTTTCAGTAGCAGTGTTTACCGCTTCGTTTAATTCTTCAATGTTGCTTTTTGCCGTTTCTTGATAAGTACCAAATTGCTCTTCTGTATCCTTAATGCTTTGGGAATAATTATCAAAGTTAGATTTACTTTCCTCCGTTTGACTTTCGATTTCTGAAGCTATTTCCTCTTTTTTAGCGATAAACTCCTCTAGTCTAGCTTGAAACTCCTCGATCGACTGACTAACCTGCTCAGTAATTTCCCCGATTTTGCCTTCAAATTCCCCCATAATATTGGTAGTATTGTCTAATTCCGTTTCGAGGGTAGCTTCAGCTTCTTCAATTTCAGCAATCATCGCCTCCCATTTTGTCTTGGCTTCCTCCCCTGCTGTGGACAAGTTTTCAGCGATTTCAGTGGCTTTGGCGACAATAGCCTCCACTTCCTGAAAGGATTTTTCACCTTCCATAATCAAGGCTTGCGCCCTTTCGTCAACTTGTTCAATTAGGGTATTAATTTCGGTTGTTGCCATAATATCTACTCCATTTATTTAATTCAGATTTGTTAAGTTATATTCTGATG
>NZ_JBLZFY010000267.1:0-1480 GCF_050753365.1 Geminocystis sp. CENA526 | reverse complement strand
ATTATTCATTATTCATTATTCATTATTCATTATTCATTATTCATTATTCATTATTCATTATTCACTAACTTATGAGTCAACAACCAAAAATAATCGTATTAGATGATGATCCGACAGGTTCTCAAACTGTCCATAGTTGTTTATTATTAATGAAATGGGATATTGATACCCTTCGGGATGGTTTACGAGATGAATCTCCCATTTTCTTTATTTTAACCAACACTAGAGCATTAACCCCAACGGAAGCAAGGGAGGTGACTCAAGATGTTTGTCGTAATTTGAAAACTGCGATCGAATTAGAAGGAATACAAGAGTATTTGGTGGTAAGTCGATCGGACTCCACTTTAAGAGGGCATTATCCCCTAGAAACAGATGTTATAGCCGAAGAATTAGGGGAATTTGACGCACATTTTCTGATACCTGCCTTTTTTGAAGGAGGAAGAATTACCCGTGACTCAATCCATTATCTCCTCGTTAACGGTGTAGAAACTCCTGTGCATGAAACAGAGTTTGCTCAAGATTCCGTATTTGGATATAAATATAGTTACCTTCCTGACTATGTGGAAGAAAAGACGAAAGGAAGAATTACCGCCGATAAAGTGGAAAGATTTTTACTCGTTGACATTAGAAATGGTACACAAAATCGCCTCCGAGAGTTGAAACACAATCAATGTGTGGTAGTCGATGCCGAAAATCAACAGGATTTAGATAAATTAGCCCATGACTTGCTACAAATTGCACAGGAGGGCAAAAAGTTCCTTTTCCGTAGTGCAGCCAGTATTTTAACCTCTTTAGCTAGTTTAGGCAAACAACCAATTCCTGCGGAAAACATGGCTAAATATAAGCCAACCTCTAACTCTGGTGTTATTATAGTGGGTTCTCACGTCAAAAAAACCACTCAGCAATTGACTCAATTATTACAACAACCCGAAATTGTGGGTATTGAAATTGACGTTACTATTTTACGGGATAATTGGCTCGATCGAGATCAAGTAATCAAATCCGCCTTAGATAAAGTAACCCAAGCCTTAAATAACGCTAAAACTCCCGTAGTTTATACCAGTCGTCAAGAGTTAAGTTTTCCCGACATTCACACCAGACTAGAATTTGGTAAACAAGTTTCTGGAGTTTTGATGGATATTGTTAAAGGGTTGCCTTCGGATATTGGCTTTTTAATCAGTAAAGGCGGTATAACTTCCAATGATGTATTAAGCGATGGTTTAGCATTAAAAGAAGCCAGATTACTAGGACAAATTTTAGCAGGATGTTCGGTAATAATTACCCCTGAAAATCATCATCTTTTTCCCAATTTACCCGTAGTGTTATTCCCCGGTAACGTTGGCGATGAAAATGGTTTAGTCACCGCCTATCAGAGAATGAAGAATTAAGAATGAAGAATTAAGAATGAAGAATTAAGAATGAAGAATTAAAAATTGAAAACTCAGTAATTTTGTCTTCCCCCTCTCCCCCCTCTTCCCCC
>NZ_JBLZFY010000266.1:0-1527 GCF_050753365.1 Geminocystis sp. CENA526 | reverse complement strand
GTTAATAAGTTATCAGCTAACCATTGATTAGTGCCAGAATTATCCATAGCGATACCGAGGGGGATTAATCCTGCTAACAAGAAAATAATATCCCATCGCACAGCCCCATAAATTTCGCCCGGTTTGAGGCATCCTGTAATTACCATTAAGATAACTCCTGCTAAACTACTGACTAAAATAGGTACAATATCCAAAGCCGAAATTAAAATAACCCCCACAATAATCCCTAATGCAATAGATATTTTTTCTTGTCTTAAACCTTCTCTATTTTTTTCTTCTAAAACTAATAATTCTCTAGTGGTTTGTAAACCGATAAAACTTTCCCTTGGGGCTTGAATTAAGAGTAAATCTCCAAATTTTAAAGTAACTTTTCCTAGTCTTTCTCTAATTAATTCTTGTCCTCTCCTAATAGCTAATACCGTACAATTATAACGTTGACGAAAACGTAAATCTTTTAAAGTTGTACCAATTAAACGAGAATTTGAAAGGATTAAAACTTCAGCAATTTTTTCCTCTACTTGACTATTTTCTATTTCCATTTCTGCTGAACTAAATTTAAAATCAGCTAAAATTTCTACCCCTCTTTCATCTTTTATATTTAGTAAATTATTACGGCTTCCTCTTACTAATAAAATATCTCCGACACTTAATACTTTATCGGCTAACGGCGGTGGAAAATGCTCATCATTGCGGATAATTTCTAACACATCTAAATCAAATTTTCGCTGAATTTCACTACTGCGTAATGTTTGTCCAATTAAACTAGAATGGGGGGGGATAATCATTTCACTGACGTATTCTTTTAATTCATAATCGTCACTTAAAGACTCTCCTCCTTCTGGTTTTCTCGCAGGTAATAATTTTGGTGAAGCTAAGGCAATATAAACTAAGCCGATAAAGAAAACTGGTAAACCTAATGCGGTAAATTGAAAAATAGTAAATTCAGGATAGCCTAATTGTACCGCTACACCACTGGCTAAAATATTGGTAGATGTACCCACTAAAGTAATTAATCCTCCTAATATTGTCAGAAAAGACATAGGGATTAAGAGTTTGGAAATGGAGGTTTTTGTCTGTTTACTCCATTGTTCCACGATGGGCAAAAAAATGGCGACTACTGCGGTATTATTGATAAAGGCACTAATAGGGCCTACAATCATTCCCATAGTGAAAATCTGTCGAGAAGGGTTTTTGCCTCCCCATGTGATTAACCAATCTCTGACTACGTTTAATACCCCTGTTTTAGTGATACTAGCGCTAAGGATAAACATTGCCATAACGGTAATGGTGGCGGAGTTGCCGAATCCTGATATACCTTCACTGGGGGATACTAACCCTAATAGCATTAAAACCACTGTAATTGTTAAGGCGGTTAAGTCAACGGGCAACCATTCGGCGATAAAGGCGATGAGGGAAATTATTAAAACGGTGATAGTGAGAAAGATTGGTGATATATCCATGAAAGAAATTTAAGAGTGGAGATGAAAGAGAGAGGGGGAAGAGGGGAAGAGGGGAAGAGGGGAAGAG
>NZ_JBLZFY010000265.1:0-1544 GCF_050753365.1 Geminocystis sp. CENA526 | reverse complement strand
GTAAATTTTTATGAGCAATTGTTAGTATTTGAAAAGTTATTTTTTTGAAATTATGAATCATAGAAAAAAGACGTAAAACGGGCATCTAGCCCATGTCTAAAAAGATTGTAACAAAAGATAAATAAATCTCTGAAAAATTAATCCAGAACTAAAATAACTTCTACAATTCTAAGTAGTTAGATTAATTCGAGAGTGAAAAGAATTATGAGTGATATTCTGAAAACTGGAGATACGGTTCAGGGTGAATCATCGTCCCTTAAGTGCCAAGTAGAAGTTCTTTTAGGTAGTGGTGGACAAGGAGAAGTCTATCGTGCTAAGTTAGGCTCTCAATCAGTGGCTCTTAAATGGTATCATCTCGATTATCTTCAATACGATCGTTATCTTCGAGATCGATTACAACAGGCGATCGCCAAAGGTTCTCCCAGTGACAAATTTCTGTGGCCCATCGAAATTGCTACCAAACAGGGGAGTTCTAGCTTTGGTTATATTATGCCTTTAAGACCGCCCGAATATAAAAGCATAGTTGACTTACTTAACCGCAAAGTTGATCCTACTATTAGAACACTGGCAACAACAGGGTTTCAATTAGCGGATAGTTTCTTTCAACTCCATTCTAAAGGGTTATGTTATCGTGATATATCCTTTGGCAATGTCTTTTTCAGTCCAAAAACCGGTGACATTTTGGTATGCGACAACGATAATGTGGACATAGATAATCAGGGCAAAGGAGGAGTTAAGGGAACACCGAAATTTATTGCACCTGAAATTATTGCGAATGAATCAAAACCTAATAAAAATACAGACTTATATTCCTTAGCTGTCTTATTGTTTTATCTGTTTTATAATCATCATCCCTTAGAAGGCAAAAAAGAAGCTGATACTCCCTGTTTAGATTTACCTGCCCAAGAAAGATTATATGGTACTGAAGCTGTATTTATTTTTGATCCTAACGATAATTCTAATCGACCAGTACCGGGGTATCAAGATAATCCTTTGATTATGTGGAATATCTATCCTCAGTTTTTCAATAACCTTTTTATTCAGGCATTTACAGACGGATTAAGAGACACTAATCGCAGAGTTCAAGAAACCGCATGGCGTAAAGCCATGATTCGATTACGAGATTCGATCGTCTATTGCCCTTATTGTGGAGCAGAAAATTTTTATGATCAAGACTATCTCAAAGAGCATAATGGAAAAACTCAAGGATGTTGGTCATGTAAACGAGACATCATTTTACCAGCTCGTTTGAAACTAGATAAAAATATTATTACATTAAACTATGATACAAAATTATATCCCCATCATTTAGAAGGTTATACCAGTTATGATTTTTCTCATCCTGTAGCGGAAATGACTCAACATCCCACCAACCCAGAAATTTGGGGCTTAAAAAATCTTTCTGATGAGAAATGGGTAATCACCAATGCCAACGGCGAAATTAAAGATGTTCCTCCCGGTAGAACTGTCACCCTTGACACCAAAATCAAAATTAGCTTTGGCAAAGTCGAAGGGGAAATAAAGGTTTAAGAAGAAAACAGTCT
>NZ_JBLZFY010000264.1:0-1544 GCF_050753365.1 Geminocystis sp. CENA526 | reverse complement strand
TAATAAATCTATTTTGATGGTTATGGAAAAACTCGATCGCTATCATAGTCCAAAGGAATGGTATCAGGCAAATAAAAAAGAACTAAAAAAATATCGTGGGCAATGGATTGCTTATACGAAAGAAGGAATTATTGCTCATCATCCCCATTGTAAGGAAATGTTTGCTCAAATTCCCGATCGAACGATCGATTTCGTCATTGAAAGAATTTATGAGACGGAATTTATCGAACCTTTGAAATTTCTACCGATTCGTTTCCGAAGTGTCAAAAAACACGACTGGCAACCTAAATATCAAGTAATTCTTAAAGCTACTCATTCTTCTCAAATTAATATATTAGTGGATTCAGGAGCTGATATAAGTCTTATTTCTCGACAGTTAGGAGAATCTTTAGGATTAACTAAATTACCCGAAGAATTAATTTTAGAAGGTGAAACAGTGGGAGGAAGTGTTAGTTATTTGTTAAGAAACTTAGAAATTTCGATCGACTCTCACCAGTTTACTGCTCCTTTTGCTTGGTTGCAAACCGATGAGTGTGAGGAAATTTTATTAGGTAGAGAAGTCGTATTCGATTTATTTGATATTGAATTCAAACAAGCGGAAGAAAAAATTATTTTTAAGTATAGAAACGAGTAGTGTGATTTAATACTATATAATTTCTTCCAAATAATTAGCTAGAGTTGCTTTAAATTTCTCAAAACCATAAATTTCTATGACTTTTTCCCTCAATTTTTCAGGTTGATACATTAAAGGATTTGGATAATTTCCCTGTAAAATAGTGATTAGAGTATTAGCTATTTCTTCGATGTCATCAGGATTAACTAACGCTCCTAATTCTCCATGACAAAGGGCATCTAAAGCGGCATCTTGGTTTCCACCTAGACAAGGTTTACCACAAGCCATTGCCTCTAAATAAACAATGCCAAAGCCTTCTCCTTTACTGGGCATGGCAAAAACATCACAGAGATTATAATAATCGCATAATTCTTCATCAGGAATAAATCCTGCTAGGGTGACGTAATTTTCTAGGTTTAAATCTTTAATTAATTGTTCAATTCTAGCTCGATCGTCTCCTTTTCCTACAATGATATAATGTACGTTGAGAATTTGAGTGATGATTTTAGGTAAAGATTGAATAACTTGATCAAATCCTTTATATTGTTCACTAGAGGAAAGTCGAGCTACGGTTAAAATAATTTTTGTCTCTGTTGATAATTGGTGTCTTTCTAATAAATAATTTGGTTTAGGTGTAATCTTGAATTTTTCATGATTAAAAGTGTTAGGTAAAACGAATATTTTTTCAGGGTTCAAATTTTGCTCTTTGATTAATCTATCTCTTGTGTAATGACTTACAGATAATATTCGATCGCACTCTTTTAAGGCTTTAATTAAAGAGGGTTTTTGAAGATTCCAAGCCTCGATACCGTGAGCGATCGTATAGTAGCGAATGCCATATAATCTTTTGAGAAGATGAGCAACGGGAATAAAATTAAGATGAGTAGTAATCACTAAATCTGGTTTATCCCAGATCGTATATATAATAATT
>NZ_JBLZFY010000263.1:0-1549 GCF_050753365.1 Geminocystis sp. CENA526 | reverse complement strand
TCTTCTCAAAGTAGATAAGGATTATACGTCTCAAACTTGTCCAAATTGCAATACTCTTACAGGGAAAAAAGATTTGAAAGAACGAGTCCATTGTTGTCCTGAATGCGGTTTTACGATCGACCGTGACGTAGCTGCCGCTATGATAATAGAGCAACGAGGACTCATAGCCGTTGGGCAGACGGTGTCGCAGTCTGTGGAGGATAATGGTATTGGGGCTGTGGAGAAATCGACAGCTAGAACCACCCAAAGAAGCAGAAAAACCAAGTAGCGATATTTGGAAGCCCACGCCTGTACCTTAGGTCAGCGTGGGAGTGTCACCTTATTCAGTATTGATTTTAACCTTTATTTGCCCATTATCTTAATTTTATTTGAGAGATCGAACTCCACTACTTTCATCGATCGAACTTTAATTCTCAACAAATTACACTATCATTGAAATAGTTTATTCTATCAGGTAAGGGAAATTATGACAGCTACAATCCTTCAAAACCCTAGTAAAAATTTAACAGCAAAAAGCGACTATACTCCCGAAGAATATCTGGCTTTTGAGGAAAATTCTGAATTTAAACACGAATATAGAAATGGAGAAATAGTACCCATGACAGGAGGAACAACTAATCATAACGAAATTGCAGGGAATTTTTACTCTTATTTAAAAACTACTCTCAAAGGACAAAATTATCGAGTTTTTTTTGCTGATGTGCGTCTTTGGATACCTCGTTATCGTCAATATACCTATCCTGATGTGATGGTAATTCAAGGTAAACCTGTCTATGAAGGAAAAGGAAAAACAACGGTAACAAATCCCTTTTTAATTATGGAAGTTCTCTCCAAATCCACTCAAGATTATGATAAGGGAACTAAGTTTGACTATTATCGATCGATTCCTGAGTTACAAGAATATATCTTAATTGATCAATATCAATATCATATTCAAAAATTTAGTAAAAATGCTGATAATAATTGGGTTTTAAGGGACATTGAGAACCCAGAAGATATAGTGAATTTAGAGTCATTACAATTGCCAATTTCCCTCAAAGATTTATACGATAATGTTGATTTTGATGATTCAAAAGACAAAGAATAAGAAATTAAGAACAACACAAAGTCCATTAAAAAAGTAAAGCTAATCTCGCCAGTTCTAAAGCCCCTATAGTAAATAATTACTAATCATTAATATATGATCACCTAAACAACGCCTATGAAAACAGATAAACTATTCTACACCATATTTCTGTCCCAACCTTCCCTGATTCATGAACTAATTCCCAGTATTCCCCCCGATAGTGAATATATTTACGATGCTCCTGTCATTAAAGACACAGAATTTCGTTTGGATGGTTTATTAACTCCCGTGAGAGATGATTTGCCTCTGATTTTTTTAGAGGCACAAATGCAAAAAGATTCAGACTTTTATGGTCGATATTTTGCGGAAATATTTTTATATATATATCAATATAAGGTAAAAAGATCATGGTGTGGGTTATTAATAATCAAAAACCGCCAAGATGATTTAGGGGAGGAATTGCCTTATGAAGATGTCTTAAAT
>NZ_JBLZFY010000262.1:0-1550 GCF_050753365.1 Geminocystis sp. CENA526 | reverse complement strand
AGTAACATTTTAGTAATTACTAATTGTTTGTGAGAAATCAAAAATAAAAATGGTTAAGAATCAATTCCTTTTAATCACTACTTTCTAATCCCTAACTAAGAGAAAATTGTCATAATTAAAGAAGAATAATCAAGAGGTGAATTTATCCATCGATCGAACTCAAAGTAAAGAGGCTAAAATTTCTGATGCAGATTTTTGTAATGTTTCTCTATTATCATCATAAATAGTTAAAACATTAATATCTTGATGGCGAGATAACTGTTGAGCTACTCTAACATTTCCTCCTGTCGCATCTAAAACTGCGGTAATAGAACTGTGACGAATGCGATGGGGGGATAAAATCTTACTTAAATTTACTAGATCTCCATATCCTCGTACGATCGTATAAATAGATTTTCCTGTTAATCGTTGTCCATGGGTATGATTATCTAAAGCAATAAACAAAGGTGAATCTTCCCGAAAAGCTGTTATAGCATCTAACCATACTAAAATTGCAATGACCGTTTTTTTCGTTAAATAGATAATTTCTGATTCTAATTGTCCTTTTCCTGTGATTGTTAAAGTTCCTTCTTCAGCATTAAAATCATTTATATTAAGGTTACATAATTCTCCCCGTCTAAGGGCATTATCCCAAAGTAATCGTAGAATGGAATAATCTCTTTTTCCTTTCAGGGTGGATGTATCAATATTTTCAATAACTTGGGCAAAAATATCTGGTTTAACCCCTTTGGTATCTCTGTAGTTTTTGGCGGGTAAAGTCTTAATTTTATCTAAGAGAAAATTACAACTCCCATGATTAAAAGCATATCGAACTAGAGATTTGATTGATGCAACTCTAGCATTAATAGTACTAGGACTCAACCCATTTTTTAAGAGAATTGATTGATATTTTTCCACATAAGAAAGTGCACTAACTTCACTTAAACTAAAAAACTGTTCAATAATCTCTACAACTTCTGAATCATCTAACTTAATAACAGCTCCTCGTTTAATTTTTCCAGTAGTAATATAATGACAAAAGTATCCAAAAGCATAACGATAAGTTTTTCTTGTTGTCTCAGAATTTAAAGTCATCAACATACTATTAACAATGTTATTTACATCTAAACTTGGTAGAGGAATTAAGCGATGTTTAGGGAAGGTGGTTAATTGAGTCATGTTATTACCCAAAAAAAGTATTTTTCCTTTTACTATACAATCATTTGTATCTTAATGCTCACGTTTTATTACTCTCTATTTTCTCACTTGTATTTATTTCAAGTTGGATTTTCTATTTTATTACGATCGATGTCTAAGCTAAAACGCACCTATTTGAAAATATCAAACCTTTTTGTACGAATGATTTAGGTTGACTATAGCTAATTAAGCTAAAACGCCTTTACGTTGTAAACTTAGACTAAAGATACTTGGGTTTCAGATGTTAAAACCGCAGATTAAATGCGGTTTAGCTTATAATTATTTTAAATTTGGCTAAGTAATTGGACAAAATTAATTTTAGAAAGCAATGAGCTTAATCGTTCATTTCTCGATACACTTACAATAAGAAATAC
>NZ_JBLZFY010000261.1:0-1558 GCF_050753365.1 Geminocystis sp. CENA526 | reverse complement strand
TTAAAATTTATAAAATGATTCTACTGTATTTATTAGGGGGCTATTGTCTTGAAAAAGTCAAAAAAATTAACGAAATCTTCGGCTTCGGCTTCTGCTTCAGCTTCTGATTCTCGTAGAGTTAATCAAAAAGCCTTGAGGGGAGTACCAATATTTTATGAGCAGGTTAAGCAAAAATATACGATTACTTTAACTCCTGAATTGAATCAGCAAATAATTGAGGAGGCTAAGGAAAAAAATACGAGTAAATCTGAGTTAATTGAAACTGTTTTTCGTCAACGATATGGAATGACTCATACTAATCTCAATGATAATCTATTTGAGGATTAGTCTAATTTTTAAATTCCTTCGATCGATCATCTACAGACTTTGATTTTTTGTTATTATCTAGTTAGTAACAAAGTTAAGACCTATTGATTATCTTATGCCGAGTTCGTTGCCGAAATATTCTGGGTTGATTACTGAGCATCAGGCTTCAATCCTTGATGAGTTTATCGCCCTTCATGAGGGGATTTCTAAAGCGAGGGTTTTAGGGAGGTTATTAGAGGCTTGGCAGGATGCTGGTAAGCCCATTTTGGGAGACAGGGATGCAACTATCCACGATCTAGCTTTGCAGTTTGAGCGGTTAGATTTAGATGTTTTAGTGGCACAAAAGGTACGGGAATATTTGGATATTCACCTAAATTCCTTAGTTAATAACTTAGTAGAGAATAAGTTAAGACCCATATCTAATCTAGATGAGACGGAAATAGTAATAGATGAGAACTTAGTTAAGAATGGGTTATTAACTAATGATTTGGAAGAAGATGAAAATTTGGCACAGGGTAATATTGCTGATGATGATGATGATGATGATGATGATGATGATGATGATGATGATGGAGAGTTAAAAGTACTCCCTGACAAGGATAAGGATAAGGATAAGGATAAGGATGAGAAGGAAGTTGTTTTTCTACCAGTGCAAGGTGAGGGTGAGGGTGAGGGTGAAGGTGAAGGCGACGGTGAGGATAAGCAACGCCTTGGGGATAAACAGAAAGGAGAATCTGACCAAGTTGATAACTTAAATAAAGAGGATAGTAATGAAGATACTAACCAAGTTAATAACTTAAATAAAGAGGATAGTAACAAAGATACTAACCAAGTTGAGAAGGTAAGTGAGGAGGATATATCTCCAACTGAACAGGGTCATAATTTAGTTAGTAATAAAGTTAGTAGCAAGGTAAGTAAGAATGATGAAGGGAAACTAGAAGTCAACGATTCTTCTACACCAACTATTACGGAAGAAAATCCTGTTTCTCAATTAGTTAATATTGAGGGTAAGAACGAAGTTAAGAACCAAGCCGATGTGAGTCATATTCCTGCGGACTTTTTGGCTTTACCAAAGGATAAGGTGGAAACTAAGGTATTGGCTGAGGCTCTCGGTTTTAAGTCTTCTGCAAGGCTTACTGATTTGGCTAGTGGCAAAAATAAAAAAGTACCTTTCCCTGAGTTTTGGGATTATTTGTCGTACAAAAAAAATATCAAAACTGATAATCTAGATAAAAGCATTAACTTACAATAC
>NZ_JBLZFY010000260.1:0-1564 GCF_050753365.1 Geminocystis sp. CENA526 | reverse complement strand
GTCCAAATGTTTTACTCTGGCGGTTTCAATTTTCTCTTTTATTTGTCCCACCAATGGCACTGCTAAGTGTGCCATCGATTCGTTGATGTTAGCAAGAGTTTTTTCACTCATCGAACAGTCAAACAAATCTGATAACAACTGACTCAATCGTTGTTCGGGAATAAAATGTTGATTGGATAAATAGGAAGCTATGGCTCTGATTCTCATGCCATATTGTTGTGGTGCATTTACTCCCTTGGGAAAAGTTCCTTGTATTTTCTCTCCACATTCCCCACATCTAAAAACTTCTACTTGATGTTCGGTGACTTCTATTTTCGGTGGTGGAATATCAAATACTTGTCGAGCAATGGTTGAAACTTTGAGTGCCGAGGATGTGGAACAACCACAGTTATCACAACAAGAGGGAGTTGGATGTTTAATCACATGTTCTGGTTTTGATACCCACTCCAAAGTTTTACCCTGATGCCCAACCTGTCCACCATTTGGTTTATCACTTTTACCTCTGAGACTTGTGGTTCGAGGTGGTTTCTTTAATCCATCTGTGGATGGCGGTTTAGAACTATTTTTGCTATTCTTACCCAAACTTTTTTCTAATTCAGCGATACGTTCCTTCAACGCCTGATTCTCCTCACGCAGCCGTTGATTTTCTTTTTGTAAGCTAATAACTTCAAGTATTTGGGTTTCGACTTTCATAGGAATTATTCTATCATTATGATCTTCTTTTTGGATAGATCAATTTACTTAACGTAGGTAGTTACAGATTATCTTAAAACAAAAAAGTGTGATCTATTTTTACTAAGGCGATCGCATTTTGGAAAAAAAGGAGAAGAATTCGATCGATTTGAGGGATTGGTTTGTGCCTCGCAATGACAGGATAGGGGAGGTTCGATCAACTTAAGTCTTAGAAAACTTTGCTGAAAACATAGACAAATTTGACTATATTTTTTTGGAACTATAATTTCTTTGTTTCTACATTATATCAAGTCCGAATCTGTTAAATTTGCTTGTTTCATCACGGTTTTTAATAACCCAATTTTTAAATCTTCATTACCGTGAATGGGAATAGAAATACTTTGATTATCTTTTTGAAAGCGATAATGGCTACCTTTTACTCTAACTAATCGCCATCCTTTTTTCTCTAATATTTTGGCTAATTTTTTGCCTGATATTGCTTTCATACTGTTAACTCAATCACCTTATCTGAAGGGCTAAGATTTTCTGGTTCATCTTCTGCATATAAACCAATGACTTCTTTCAGGTTTTCCAAAACTTCCTCTATAGTTTCACCTTGTGTATAACATCCCTGAAAAATTGGAACTTCAGCCCAATATCCACCTTCTTGTGCTTCATGAATTATAGCTTTTATTTTCATATTAATTTAATCATTTAATTTATTGTTTTCTAAAAACTTGAGTTTATTATAATAAACATTAAACTTTTTGATCCGCTCGAACCTCTGTTCGAGATAAGATTTAGACTAAATCGCTCGAATCATTAGAAGATTTGATTAAAAATTATCATAAATTGATTTTTGATAGCTATTTACTAAATTTAATGAAGATTT
>NZ_JBLZFY010000259.1:0-1580 GCF_050753365.1 Geminocystis sp. CENA526 | reverse complement strand
GAACTTTCAGCCATTTTTGAAATACGCTATATGTAACGTCACCATTCATCGCAAAGAATAATTCTCAATAAGAAAAAACAAACGGGTGAACCTCAATCAAATAAGAACTTTCAGCCATTTTTGAAATACGCTATATGTAACGTCACCATTCATCGCAAAAAAAAAAAGCTAAAAAACCTCTGAAAAGCAATAAAATCAATTGATACAGTAAGGTTGCAAAAACGATAAATTTAGGGTGAATAATATATTTAAATAAATATATTAAATAAGGCAGCCTTCTTTGCCAGAAGGCTGCTATTTTTTCTACTGAGTAAAAAGCTAATATTACATTTTCGGAATCTTAATTTTTTTCATTTATCTCGCCCAGTTGTAGTAAAAATGTTGTGCAAAATATTTTTTAGATGCTTGTAAGTTTTATGTACTTTGGTTCGACACTCATAAAAATGATGAAGACGACACAAGTGGACAAGTTGAATAAAAATTTCCAATATTTCGATTGACTTTTGAGTCAATTTTATTCCCGAACTTCCACAGAATATTTGCTCAAAAAATACCTTATGAATGAAGGTTAATGGTTTTCGTCAGGCTCGTATTCTTTCCCCACTGTTATGAAAAGGGGTATCTACCTCAGACGGGAACAGAGAATTTTTTTTACATTCTTGGAATATGGGAAGATAGGCATAGTTTGATCGATCGATAATAACAAAGAAAAGAAATGTCTTCAAATAATTCCAATTATCAACACAATGAAAATATTATAGGCATAGTAGAAAGAATAACCTTTACGGCTCAGGATACGGGTTATAGTATTGCACGGTTAAAAGTTGGTAATGAAAAAGATTTAGTCACTATCGTCGGTAATTTTGCTAACCTACAGGCTGGACAAACTCTCAAACTTTATGGTTACTGGAAAAATCATCCTAAGTATGGTTTACAGTTTTGCGTCTTAAATTATGAAGAAACCAAACCTGCCAATATTACGGGTATTGAAAAATATCTCGGCAGTGGTTTAATAAAAGGGGTTGGTCCTGTTACTGCTAAACGTATTGTTAAACATTTTGGTTTAGAAACCCTAAATATAATTGAAGGAGACATCGATCGACTCATTGAAGTCGAAGGTATCGGCAAAAAACGGGTGACGATGATTAAAGAAGCATGGGAAACCCAGAAAGTGATCAAGGAAGTAATGATTTTCTTACAAGGACATGGAGTTTCTACTACTTATGCCGTCAAAATATTTAAACAATATGGAGAAAATGCGATAACTGTTGTCAGTGAAAATCCTTATCAATTAGCTGATGATATTTATGGAATTGGTTTTCTAACGGCGGATAGAATAGCTATCAATATGGGCATATCACCCTTATCCAAGTTTCGTTATCGAGCAGGAATATTATACGCTTTAACCGAAGCAGGGGAAAACGGACATTGCTTTTTACCTTTTCCTGAATTGGTACAATCCGCCAGTAAAATCTTAACTAATGATGACTATGAAGCTGATTTTAATGCGGTGCAAGGTGTTATTCTCCAAATGCACAAGGACGAAGATTTAATTATTGATAATCAAGATAACATCATTG
>NZ_JBLZFY010000258.1:0-1608 GCF_050753365.1 Geminocystis sp. CENA526 | reverse complement strand
GAGTAAGAAAATTAGAAACTATATCTCGCTCCTTATTTCCTATTTTAGAAACAGGAAAAACAACAATCAAATCTTTAATCAAATTATTAAATCCAAAGAAATAGTTTATATAAGATGAAGGTTTTAAACATAAATACCAGTGATATTTTGGGAGGTGCATCGAGGGCTGTTTATCGTTTACATCAGGGTTTAAAATTGATCGATGTAAATTCTCAAATGTTTGTACAAAGCAAGTCTAGCGATGATTTTACTGTATCGGGAAATAAAACTAAACTAGAAAAAGCTTTCGGGAAAGTAAAACCTACCCTTGATACTTTTCCTCTCAATTTTTACAAAGAAAGAGAGAAAACTGTTTTTAGTACCCAGTGGCTACCTAGTAATATTCATACTAGAATTAATCAATTAAATCCTGATGTGGTTAACTTACATTGGATTTGTGGCGGATTTATTCCCATTGAAACTTTAGCTAAAATCAAAGTTCCTTTAGTGTGGACACTTCACGATATGTGGGCTTTTACAGGAGGATGTCATTATGCAGGAGATTGTGAAGGATATTTAAACAACTGCGGTAATTGTCCTCAGTTAAATAGTAATCAATCTTGGGATTTATCCCGATGGATTTGGCAACGAAAATCAAAATCATGGAATAGTGTTAAATTAACTATTGTTACTCCTAGTCAATGGTTAGCTGATTGTGCCAAAAAAAGCTCGTTGTTTAAAAACTATAGAGTTGAGGTAATCCCCTATGGTTTAGATATAAATATCTATAAACCCATTGACAAACAATTTGCTCGAAATCTTCTCAATTTACCTCAAGATAAAAAGTTAATTTTGTTTGGGGCGATGAGTGGCACCAGTAATCAAAGAAAAGGTTTTCAATTTTTAAGTCCAGCCTTAGAAAAACTAGCTTTGAAAAATCATACAAACGATTTTGAATTAGTTGTATTTGGTGCTTCTCAACCTGCTCAAGATCCTAATTTACCTTTTAAAACCAATTATTTAGGTAGATTAAATGATGATGTTTCGATCGCACTGCTTTATTCTGCTGTTGATGTTTTTGTAGCCCCTTCTGTAGAAGATAATCTTCCTAATACTGTGATGGAATCTTTAGCTTGTGGAACTCCCACTGTAGCCTTTAAAATTGGTGGAATGCCTGATATGATAGAACATCAAGTTAATGGTTATTTAGCACAGCCTTTTGAGATAGGTGATTTAACTCAGGGTATTTCTTGGATTTTGAAAGAGAATCAAAATTATCACAAATTATCTGAAAATGCCCGAAAAACAGTTGAGGAAAAATTTACTCTTAAACTTCAAGCACGGAGATATTTAGAACTTTATCGCGGAAGTAATTAATCAACGATAATTTCCTGAATTCCCCCCTTAGTTAAGGCAGGACTGTTTCATTCTCAAGAAAAACAGAGCAAATAAAAGCAAAATAAATATATTCTTGAAAAGTTTATAATCAAAGAGTTATAGATTTTTGGAGATGTCTAATCAATACCCGACACTGTTAATTATCTTCCCCTGAAAAACTCTACTAAAGTGAGTTAATTGTTACTAAAAATATTGAGTTTTATTTGGTGTTCTCTTAACACTAAACCTTAA
>NZ_JBLZFY010000257.1:0-1609 GCF_050753365.1 Geminocystis sp. CENA526 | reverse complement strand
ACACTAAACCTTAAATCTTAATTCTTTATTTTTTCTAACAAATCATAAAAAGGTAGCCAGTTATCTTCCGTTGTAATGGGATGCCAAATAGCTTCAATAATTGCTCTAATTGGTACTATTTGGGGATTATATTGATTTAAACAAGACTGAATTTGATCCAATTCTTCCCTAACAAACATTTCTAAACATCGATGATATAACCTTTTCCAATCATCTAAATTATAACTTTTTATTTCACTATTTTCTAATACTATTTCATAATTATTATGCCAACCATAGTTAAATTGTTGTGCTAAATCTGCAAAGAATTGATGATAGCTATATTGGCTTTCTTTTAACAAATCAATAGTTTCTTGAACTAACCTTTTTCCCAAGTTATTATCTAGCTTGAAAAACCCTAATTTTTTCAGCATTAACTCTTGATAATAACCCTGATAGATGCGATCGAACCTTGCCAATTCCTGTTGTAAATCTTCCAAAGACATTACTAATCCCAAAGGTTTCTGTAACAATTCCAAATTCCAACGACAAATTAAGGGTTGATTGCCATAACTATATCTACCACCATAGTCAAAATAAGCCGAGGTAAAAGTAGGATCATAAGTATTAATAAAAGCATAAGGTCCATAATCGAAACTTTCCCCAGTAATAGACATATTATCAGTATTGAGAACCCCATGACAAAAACCAGCACTCATCCACTGTGCAGCTAATAAAGCCACCCTCTCAATTAACTCCGAGTAAAACTGAGTATAAGGCTTTTCTACCTTGGTTAAATGAGGATAATAGTAGAAAATAACATGATCCAGTAAATTTTGCACTAAATCAGGACGTTGAAAATAATATAACCGCTCGAAACTACCAAAGCGAATATGAGACTGACTAAATCTTACCATCACCGCGCTACGAGTAGGAGAAGGCTCATCCCCACGCCATAAAGCCTCCCCCGTTTCTATCAGCGAAAAACAACGAGAAGTATTCACTCCCATGCGAGACAAAGCCTCTCCAGCGATAATTTCCCTTATTCCCCCCTTCAAAGTTAACCTACCATCAGCTTGACGAGAATAAGGTGTTCTTCCAGAGCCTTTTGTGCCAAAATCATATAAAATCCCATCTTTCCCTCTGATTTGCCCATAAAGAAAACCCCTACCATCTCCCAATTGTGGATTATAAACCCCAAACTGATACAGTGCAACGGTAGTCGCCTTAGTCGCCTTGATGAGCGGGGTATATCGTCATTCTCACAGAATGATTGTATCGGCAATGGATGACTTTTTTGGAGTGAGGATGGCATTAGAACCGACAAATAATGAAGCCGAAAGAGCAATTCGTCCGGCGGTATTGTGGAAACGCACCAGTTTTGGGTCACAGAGTCAAGAAGGAAGTATCTTCGTGGGAAGAATATTAACGGTAGTGAGTAGTTTGCGTTGTCAAAATAGGAATGTTTTGGAATTTATGATTAACACAATCAAAGCTAGTCGAGAAGGAAGACAAACACCATCTTTAATTCCCCCATCACAAACGATTAGTTAAACCTTTTAATTGCATAACCCTCTGAACGCTTACTATATTTTTAGAGTGCTTAAATTTAGAGTTAAATATTAGTGAT
>NZ_JBLZFY010000256.1:0-1612 GCF_050753365.1 Geminocystis sp. CENA526 | reverse complement strand
ATTTAGAAGTAACAAATCGTTTGAAATTTTTTGGTTTTAGATTTTATAGACAAGGAAAAGGTTCTCATGAATTATGGGTTAGAGACAATGATGGTTTAGTAATTCCCGTTCCTCATCACCGAGGAAAAGCTATTCGCAAAGGAACTATTAGAGCGATAATTAGAGAAATAAATCTCACAGTTGACGAGTTTATAGATTATCAATAAAACGATAAGTTATATTTTCTTCTGTGTTATATTTAAAGCTAAAAACTTTAACAAAATATATCAATTATCACGATCAATATGATGCCGTGACTGAATTTATTAATGAGTTAAAATAAATAAATATCACGACTGGTTAAATAACCTTAATTAGGGTTTGCTGAATAAATATAAAACCCTTGTTGAACAATGGGTTTATCCGTTAATTTTGCTCAAATGATGCAAGACAAAATGAGGTATAATCCTTTTAATCCCAATAAAATCGTTAGTAGTTACTTGCACCTACACTTAGGTTTTTAGTATTTCTCTAAAGCTATTATGTACATCAAAACCATTTCTTCCTCTATTGGTTTAAAAAATCTTGTTCCAGGTAATGAAATATTACCCGATGAAAATAATCGTTGGCTGATTATGGCTTCTTTGATTTCTTGGACGGAATTTGAACAAGAATATGCAAGTATTTTTGATGATAAATTAGGTGCTCCTGCTAAACCTTTTAGAATGGCATTAGGGGCATTAATTATTCAACAAAAATTAAATTTTACCGATAGAGAAACTGTAGAAATAATCAGAGAAAATCCCTATTTACAATATTTTATTGGTTTAAACAAATTTAGTCATCAAATACCCTTTCACCCATCAATGATGGTACATTTTAGGAAAAGAATAGGCAGTGAAATAATAGATAGAATTAATGAAACAACAGTATTAAAAGAATTCAAAAAAGAAAAAGAAATAGAAATAGAAATAGAAAAACAAGAAAATGAATCCAGACAAGAGATAAAGAATGAAGGAAAACTAATTTTAGATGCTAGTTGTACACCATCAGATATTGCTTTCCCCACAGATTTAGGTTTATTAAATAAGGGAAGAGTGGAAACGGAAAAAATCATAGATAAATTACATCAAGGAGAAGCAATAAGCATAGGAAAGAAACCGAGAACTTATCGACAAATAGCGAGAAAAGAATACTTGAAAATAGCAAAAAAAAGAAAAGTAAAAAAAGAAGAAAGAGATGAAGGAATCAACAAGCAATTAAAATATATTGAAAGAAATTTAAAAAGTATAGATAATCTAATTGACCAAGGAATAAGTCTATCAAAATTAAGTAAAAAAGAGTATAAAAACTTATTGGTAGTGAAAGAAGTATATCGGCAACAAAAAGAAATGTATGAGAAGAAAGAAAATAGAATAGACAATAGAATAGTAAGTATTTCACAACCTCATATTCGTCCAATAATCAGAGGAAAAGCAGGAAGTGCCGTAGAATTTGGGGGAAAAATAAGTATCAGTGTGTATGAAAATTACGTATTTTTAGATAAGTTAAGTTGGGAAAATTTTAATGAATCAACACATTTAATAGAACAGGTAGAAAAATATTATAAATTAATGGGATGTTACCCAAAAAC
>NZ_JBLZFY010000255.1:0-1618 GCF_050753365.1 Geminocystis sp. CENA526 | reverse complement strand
GATGGAAGGTGGGCAAAATTTTGCCTTAATTCGTTCGGTAATATCAACAGCAAGAAAACAGGGAAGAAATATTTTAGAAATTCTGACTCAATTGTTGAATGGAGAAAATATCCTTTTAGTGTAAATTTTCCTAACGTAGGTAGTTACGAAAATATCTGTTTTAACTTAGCGATCGCACCTCCCAAAACTCGATCGAACTTCCCTGTCATTGCGAGGTAACGAAGCAATCCCTAAAATCGATCAAACCTCCCCTCCCGTCATTGCGAGGCACGAAGCAATCCCTAAAATCGATCGAACCTCCCTCCCCCCTCCGTCATTGCAAGGCACGAAGCAATCTCTATAACCTCGATCGAACTTCCGAATTATTTATTAATTGATGTAGAATTAGGTTGAGGGGTAGCCGTCAACTACTCCTAACCAAATATTAAAAAACTTAATGGAAATTCTAACATGAGTACAGTAACAGATAACGATTTAAGAGAAATAAAAGAGTTAATTAGTCAGTTAAGCGATCGCATGAATGATCGTTTTAACGAATTGAGACTTAACCAAGAAAAAATACAAACTAGACTAGAAGACTGGAAACCAGCTATTGATAAAATAGCCGATTTATCTGAAAAAGTAGGAGAATCAAAAGCTGAAGGAAAATTAGGACTCATTGCTATCACTGCTTTAATATCTAGTGTTTTAAGTGGAACTATTACTTCTTTAATCTGGTTTTTCAAAGATAAAATTTAAGAGACTTTCAATGATAGTTTAAAAAATAGCTATTTTTTTATTTTTAAGACATTCAAACTTGATCGAACCCTCCCTGTCATTGCGAGGCACGAAGCAATCCCCAAATTCGATCGACCTTATTAGTTCCCCCCTTGAAAAAAGGGGGGTTAGGGGGGATCAAGCCAATTATTAAGATTTCGTGACCTTTACTCCAAAAAGTAGTCAGATCGATCAAACAGGTGTTAAATTTATGTATGTAAATATTTTATCAAACATATTTATTCACACCCCCTATTCACTCATCTTATGACTATCAATACCAATCCTTTTAACACTTTAGTTGTCAATGCCAGTAGTAATGATACTATTCTAAATCTATTTCAATTTTTTGATGATCCTTTTACCACTGGTAAAATAGCAACATTCAATCTCTATAACAATACCCTCGGTAATGGAGAAATCAACGTTTTATTATTTGATCAAAATGGACAAGGCGCACCCCTAACCGTTAACAATTTTTTACAATATGTTGAGAATAATGCCTATGTTAACTCTATTATCCATCGATCGTTACCTAATTTTGTTATTCAAGGGGGCGGTTTTACCGTTAATAATCTGGAAGTGAGTGATATACAAACAACCCCTCCCGTTGTTAACGAGTTTAGCTCAAATCGCTCTAATACAAGGGGTACAATTGCTATGGCGAAGTTAGGTGGTGATCCTAATAGTGCTACAAGTCAATGGTTTTTTAATTTAACCGATAATGCCAGTAACCTTGATAATCAAAATGGCGGTTTTACTGTCTTTGGTACAGTCTTATCTCAGGATGACTTAAATACTATAGATTCGATCGCATCTTTATCTACCATCGATGCTAGAGGTACAAATCCAGCTTTCACTA
>NZ_JBLZFY010000254.1:0-1619 GCF_050753365.1 Geminocystis sp. CENA526 | reverse complement strand
CTTCTTTTGTTAAATATTCTTCTAAAGCCTTCAACAAAATATTTTGAATAGAATCAGTTTTATTGCGTAGCTGATTCATCAGATTTTCAGGAATTTCAAAGGTTACTTGATTCATCGCATTTAAGAAATATAAAATTTTATTTTTAATTAAAAAGATTGGGATAATTTATTATTATGTGCCAGTTATTTCTCTAATTTTATCATCGGATAAGCCTTCAGCTAAATCAGTAGTTGACATTTTGACGGTTTTACCCTTCGCTCCCATTTTAACGGTTTTGCGAGTGCTAGAGGAAATTTTACGGGTTTTGCGTAACTCGATAATACCTTCATTGAGGGATTCGAGCATATCCTGATTACCAATTTTAACGGTAAGACGACGGGCTGTCTCCATTTTTTGCTCGGCTAATTCGGGGTTGGTTTCCGCTAGGCGTGTGGCTTCATCAACAATCGTACTGATATTTCTTTGTTGCACATAGCCCATTACTTCTTGATCTACGGTGGCGGTTGCCCCTTGTCCAGCTAAAAATTGCACTACAATATTCTGGGGGGGTAACTCTCCTCGACGATTTTGGGCGGGGACATCGTAGGTTAACCCTAATTGTGCTATCCTTACCCTAGAACTAGCTCTACTGTCCACATCAAACTCAAGGATGAAGATGGTTTCATCGTTGCCCCTAGCTGAACCGATATGATAGGGTTGCTGTAATAAAGGAAATTCTGCTTGTTCTGGATATACTTTTGTTATTCTTATTAATTCAACTCCTTTGACGGTTTTAACACTCATGGCAAGATTATTGATGACTTCTTCGATCGTACTTTGATATTCTGCAAAAATAGTTTGGGGTACTTTATCTACTGGTATTTGTGTACCTTTTGCCTCTTTTTCGACAATATGAACAACTCGCCCTGCGGTGGTATCTCCTAAGTTAATTAATAAGTCTTCGTTATATTCTCCTATGCCTAAAGCGGTGATAGGAATACTATTTTCACTAAATTTTTTCGCTAATTCTTGACACTCAAATTCATCAAAGGTTTGCCCATCGGTAAATATAATTGCCCTTTTACTCGTCATGGATTGTTTCTGCAATATCTCTAGTGCTTCTTCCATACCTCTCCCCATACAAGTACCACCGCTAAATTCTTTGAGACGTGCGATCGAATTTTTTAAGTCTTGTTTTTGAGTCGCAGGAGTCAAGGGAATAAGGATAGAAGCTCGATCGTCAAACTGAATTAAGCATACCTTATCCTGTTGATTAAGTAAACCCGAATCGATTAAATTATTGAGAGATTCAATAACAATATCAATCTTACTTTTACCCCCAGTAACTTCCCGATATTGGTTGCCATCAATAGAGAGAATATTGCCTGTCGGTTGAGGATTGCCTGAGACAATTTCATACATTGAACCACTGGTATCAATTAAGATGCTTACAGCAGTATTCGGGCGACTATTTGCCACTTCTTTTGAAGGGCGTAATTTGAGCATAATAAACAGTTTTTGATTGGGGGTATCCGCCGCTAAAAATTCTCGATGGGGAGTAATTGATACTTTTAAAGGGTTGTTTAATTCCATAATTTTTTTAGATAATTTTAATAATTTAAGTTCCTATGGACATAAT
>NZ_JBLZFY010000253.1:0-1622 GCF_050753365.1 Geminocystis sp. CENA526 | reverse complement strand
TCCTCGTTCGTAGTAATGCCTTTAGGCATTTACAATTGAGATAATTAAATATCTTAAAAAATTCATGTTTGATAACGTTTGCAAATTTTTAGCCGAAAATTACAGCGAAGATTTTGCCCAATGGCTATTAGGCTATAAAGTCACTTTAACCGAATTAAAACCCACCGAGTTATCATTGCAACCCATTCGGGCAGATTCTCTTATCTTATTACAATCAGAAAACCTAGTTTTACATCTGGAATTTCAAACAGACACCGATGAAACAATGGCATTTCGGATGATTGATTATCGATTGAGGGTATATCGCCGTTATCCGCAAAAACAGATGAAACAAGTAGTAATTTACTTGCGAAAAACAAGTTCTGAATTAGCACAACAAAACAATTTCCGCTTAGAGAAAACCTACCATGAATTTGATGTAATTCGACTTTGGGCGCAACCTCCCGAATTATTTATGAATCAATTAGGTTTATTACCTCTAGCAGTGCTATCGTCAGGAGAAAATCCTAAAATGGTATTAACCCAGATAGCTCAAACCATTAAACAAGAATCTGATACAACGACAAAAAACAATCTATTAGCAATATCGAGCATTTTAGCGAACCATCAAACAAATATTAAGGAGCGACATTATGAAAGAATCCGTAATTTATCAAGAAATACTCCGAGAAGGAGAAATCAAAGGGGAAATGAGAGGAGAAATTAAAGGTAAAATTGAGGGAAAACTCGAAGCAAAAATCGAAATAGCCTTAAATTTGCTCAAGAATGAAATGTCGATCGAACAAGTGGTAATGTTTACAGGTTTACCCCAAGATACCATTGAGGAGTTAGCCCAAACGTTAACAAGAGAATCATAAAAAGTAGGGTGGGCATTGCCCACCCATAATATTAGCAAATTTCGATCACTAAAAGTGGCGCTGCGCGATCGAACTTCCTCGTTCGTAGTAATGCCTTTAGGCATTTACAATTGAGATAATTAAATATCTTAAAAAATTCATGTTTGATAACGTTTGCAAATTTTTAGCCGAAAATTACAGCGAAGATTTTGCTCAATGGCTATTAGGCTATAAAGTCACTTTAACAGAATTAAAACCCACCGAGTTATCATTACAACCAATTCGGGCAGATTCTCTTATCTTATTACAATCAGAAAACCTAGTTTTACATCTGGAATTTCAAACAGACACCGATGAAACAATGGCATTTCGGATGATTGATTATCGATTGAGGGTATATCGCCGTTATCCTCAAAAACAGATGAAACAAGTAGTAATTTACTTGCGAAAAACAAGTTCTGAATTAGCACAACAAAACAATTTCCGCTTAGAGAAAACCTACCATGAATTTGATGTAATTCGACTTTGGGAGCAACCTCCCGAATTATTTATGAATCAATTAGGTTTATTACCTCTAGCAGTGCTATCGTCAGGAGAAAATCCTAAAATGGTATTAACCCAGATAGCTCAAACCATTAAACAAGAATCTGATACAACGACAAAAAACAATCTATTAGCAATATCGAGCATTTTAGCGGGATTAGTTCTAAACGAAACAACCATCAAACAAATATTAAGGAGCGACATTATGAAAGAATCCGTAATTTATCAAGAAATACTCCGAGA
>NZ_JBLZFY010000252.1:0-1628 GCF_050753365.1 Geminocystis sp. CENA526 | reverse complement strand
CGTTGCCGAATCTTCCGTGCTAGAAAACTTGGTCAGTGGAAGCAGTTGAGAAGATTGCAGAAACTGTTAATAAGAAGCCTATCAAATCTATTGCTCAGTGTCAGACAAATTACTCAAGTCAATGACGGAAAGCAAACAGCAGGAATAGATAAGGAGGTAATAAACACCCCTGCACAGCGAGTAAAACTTGTCAATGAATGGAAAATGCCAAAAGCAGTTCCTACAAAACGGGTATATATACCGAAGTCCAATGGCAAGAAACGTCCTCTCGGCATCCCAACCGTGAGAGATAGAGTTGCACAAGCAATAGTTAAAAATTCACTAGAACCCGAATGGGAAGCCATATTTGAACCTAACTCTTACGGATTCAGATGTGGAAGAAGTTGTCAAGATGCCATCGAACAATGTTTCATTAGACTAAGTAGCGGAAAGAATCAACATGGTGAATTTGAAAAAGACACTTGGGTTTTAGATGCCGATATAAAAGGTTTTTTCGATAACATTGCCCATGAATCCATCCTGAACACGATTAATAGTCACCCTAGAAAGGAACTTATTAAAGGATGGTTAAAAGCTGGATTTGTCGACAAAGGTGTCCACAACCTTACCGAGACAGGTACTCCTCAAGGTGGTGTTATAAGTCCTATATTAGCTAACATAGGACTGCACGGGTTAGAAGAATATATCAAACAATGTAACCCAAAGCTAGGCATCGTCAGATATGCAGACGACTTTGTAGTAACTGCAAAGGATAGAGAATCTTTGGAAAAAGTGCTTATCCAGATAAAGCAATGGTTGTCAGAAAAAGGTCTTGAAATCAGTGCTGAGAAGACTCGGATAGTTCACATAGATGATGGATTCGATTTTCTAGGATTTAATCTTCGCCGATATAAAGGCAAGTTGTTGATTAAACCTCAAAAGGAAAAAGTCCTTGCCTTCTGCAAAAGGATAGGTAAAACACTATCTGAAATGAAAGCACGGACTCAAGAAGATATTATCACAAAATTAAATCCACTTCTCAGAGGTTTTGCTAATTACTATAGAGGGGTAGTAAGCAAAGAAACCTTCTCATACATCGAAAATCGAGTATGGCATTACCTTTACCGTTGGGCTAAACGTAGGCATCCTAACAAATCGAAAACATGGGTTTTCAAGCGTTATTTTCATAGCCATAAAAGAAGAAATGGTGTTTTTATGTGTTCAAGTAAAGGGAGAGGAAACAGAGAATTAACACATATTCTTTACAACATCCCTGAAACTCCTATCATAAGACACATCAAGGTCAGAGGAACGTCAAGTCCTGATGACTCCACCTTAAAGGACTATTGGCAGAAACGCAAAGAAAAGGATGGGAAGAAATATTGGGCAAGAAATAGCAAATACTTCTCAATAGCTAATCAACAAGATTGGAAATGTCCCGTCTGCGGAGATGCCTTGTTCAATGGTGAAGAAATAGAAACCCATCATATCGTACCTGTTAGAGAAGGTGGTGAAGATTCCATCGACAATCTTGTTCATCTACACAAGGCTTGTCATAAACAGGTACACTCTAAATCCAAGTTGAAGGCTTGAAGTAAGGCTTGAGCCGTGTGATTAGTAATAGTCACGCACGGTTCTTAGGGGAGGGG
>NZ_JBLZFY010000251.1:0-1631 GCF_050753365.1 Geminocystis sp. CENA526 | reverse complement strand
ACGGTAGTAGCCACTTTTGCACCCTTAATCTTCGCTAATTGTATCGCTACATGACCCACTCCACCAGCACCACCATGGATTAATACCGTTTGAGCTTGGCTTAAGTTTACTCGATCGAACAGAGATTCCCAAGCGGTAATTAACACTAAGGGTAAACAAGCGGATTCTGTAAAAGACAAAGATTGAGGCTTAAAAGTCACAAAATCTTGCTCAATGACGGCGTATTCAGCATAATTTCCCGTATGGGGTTTTCCTAAACCGCCACTGCAATAATAAACCTCATCACCCTCCTTAAACTTGGTAACTTGTGAACCGACACTTTCCACTATTCCTGCACCATCACAACCGAGAATAGCATGGGAATATTCAGGATAAAAAGTACCTCGACTACGAATTTTCGTATCAATGGGATTCACCCCAGACGCTTTGATTTTAACTAAGATTTCTGTGGGTTTTGTTATTTCAGGTGTTGCCACTTCTTGTAATTGAAGAACATCAACATCTCCTGCTTGTGTCATCACGATCGCTTTCATAAATAGGTTTAGTCTCCAAATGCAATGAGATTACAGTTAATTCAGTTGTTTCAAATCTATAGGACAATTTTGCCACACCGTACCATCTAAAGCTAATTGTTCAATATAACTAGCTAATTTTAGTGCTTTTAAGGCTTGTTCACCACCTACAGAGGGTTGATTTCCTCCTCGTACACAACTGACGAAATGCTCTAATTCTGCGTGTAAAGGCTCTATGTTGCTAGTATAGACTTTTTCGATTAAACCATCTTGACGATATAATATTTGTCCATAGTCCGTTGTATAGTTGGCAGTAGTTTGACGATGGATTAAAATTTCATTGTTGAGAAAATCAGCTTCCGTGAGACTGCTTTTACAATGGGCGACTATACGGCGAGTTTTTTGGTGGGTTACTTTACTAGCGGTAACAGTAGCGACAATGCCATTAGCAAAATTTAAGGTAGCGGTTACATAGTCTAAATATTTAGACTCAGAGACACGACTGCCTGTAGCGCTTAATTTAGTAACAGGTGATCCTGCTAATTCCAAGAGTAAATCTAAATCGTGGATCATTAAGTCTAATACAACTGAAACATCATTAGCTCGATCGGCATAGGGACTCATGCGATGGGCTTCAAGTGCTAGTAAATTCTCAGTTTTTAAGACTTTGCTTAATTCTTGGAAGGCTGGATTAAATCTTTCTATATGTCCTACTTGTAAAATACAGTTAGTAGAAGCGGCTGCATTAACTAAGGATTCCGCTTCAGCAATACTGGCGGCTATGGGTTTTTCGATTAAAACATGGACTCCTGCGTTAAGACATTCTAAACCGACTTGATGATGAAGTCTAGTGGGGGCGGCAATACAAACAGCTTCCACATGGGGTAACATTTCTAAATAGTTCTCAAAAAAATGCACTCTATATTTACTGGCAATATCCAACCCTCTTTCTACATTAACATCGGCAATGCCCACTAATTCAACATCTTTGAGTAAACTAAGGACTCTTGTGTGGTGTTGCCCCATATTTCCCACACCGATTACGCCTATTTTTAAAGGATTGTTATAGCTTTTTTGTACGGGCAAATTTCCTGACGATAATCTTTGATTTTTCATAAT
>NZ_JBLZFY010000250.1:0-1635 GCF_050753365.1 Geminocystis sp. CENA526 | reverse complement strand
CCTTTACGATCATTTATTTCAAGATTTGACTGATTTTGCTAATTCTGATAAATTTTGGACAGATTTTGAGTTAATTTTTGGAACAAACTTTGATCGATCGATCGCAGAGAGTATCAGAAATCAATGGTTAAATGGCGATTTTAGTAGTTTACCCCCATTCAAATCGTAAGCAGTGAGGTTTTAGGAAATGCCGTTGCAGGTTATGGAGAAAGTAGCAACACTATTTACATTTCAGAAGACTTTTTAGCTACCGCCACAGAAACACAAATCATCGCCATTTTGTTAGAAGAAATAGGGCATTATGTGGACGCACAAATTAATGAGATTGATACTGTAGGTGACGAGGGAGAATTGTTTTCGTATCTAGTTAGAGGCATCAATCTGACAGATGCTCAATTAAATATTATTCGTCAAGAATACGATCATCAAATAATTGTAGTTGATGATCAAGAGATTGCTATTGAAACGGGGATTGGTCAGTTGATTACTACTCCCATTACTACATCTACAACCCCTATAAGTATCATTGGAACGGGGACTCAGGGAACAGACCTTAATATCGGCGTAGCAATAGCTTTCGGCGGTTCTATTAGTTCTACGGGGACTGGAGCGGCAACTATAACCATAATCGGCAATGGAGCCACTGATGCTAGTGGTGTTGGTAATTATGGAATTATACTTCAGGGTGATACTAGCACAATTACATCGGTAGATGGAGCGATCGATCTTACGGGTAAAGGGGGAAGTGGCACAGATTTTAATGTAGGCGTTATATTACTTATTGAGTCAAAGATTGATTCCACAGGTACTGCTTCTATTAATATTACAGGTAATGGCTCTTTATTAACTGCTGGTGTAGGTAATGACGGTGTTCGCATCGAAGGTAATAGTAGCGTGAACTCCATTAGTGGTAATATCACCATTACTGGAACTGCTGGTACAGGTTCTCAACAAAATCAAGGTGTATTACTGGTTAGCAATGGATTAATTACATCAGAAACAGGCAACATAACAGTTAATGGAACGGGTGGCAGTACAGGTATTAGTAACTATGGTGTCTGGTTAACATCTGGCGGAAGTATTACATCAACAGGAACAGAAGCCAACGCTTCCCAAATCAATATTATAGGTAACGGATCAACTACTGCTACAGGTAACATCGATAACGATGGAGTACGAATTGACGGAACTAATAGCAAAGTTTCTTCTGTAGCAGGGGCTATTTCTATCACTGGTACAGCAGGAAATGGGACAAATGGTAATCGTGGGGTAGTAGTTTTTGATAATGGAATAGTTACTTCAGAAACGGGAAATATCACTGTCCATGGCACTGGAAACGGAACGGGGAGTGAAAACTATGGTGTTTATATTATTAATGGAGGAAAAATAAGCTCTACGGGTAGCTCTACCATAATAATCAACGGACAAGGTTCATTAACTGAGGCAAATGGTAATGGTAATGACGGGGTTAGGGTGGAAGGAGAAAATTCTGTAATTTCTTCTATCGATAGTTTAATTAACATTCAGGGTACGGGTGGAAACGGAAATAATTTTAATCGTGGTGTCTGGTTAGAACAAAAAGGACAGATTACCACAGAAACAGGCACAATTACCATCAATGGTACTGCCCAGAGT
>NZ_JBLZFY010000249.1:0-1678 GCF_050753365.1 Geminocystis sp. CENA526 | reverse complement strand
AACAGATTAAAAATCTTTTTTGAAGAAATCTATTTGTTATATTTACTAAATCTTACTATAAACTGATCAGTTTGCTCTACTAATTTACCGTTAAATTAAACCAGTTTTGTTGTGCTAGTCTCTCCCATGCTTTCTTAAGATGATTTTCCTTAAATAACTGTCTTTTTCTCTCATTCCATGAATAGACAAGTTTAATAGCTTGGTTAACATCGTTACTAGCTTGGTTATCTTCTTGGGTAACTACCCAGTGAATTGTGGCTAACATTTCCATTCCGTAAGGATTTTCAAAGCCCATAATTAATTCTGCTACTTGATTTAATCTATCTTTAGCTTCGGGATGTTGTTGTAAGTATTGATTTGCTTTTTCTCTACCTTCGGGTAAAACATAAATTTGGGATTGTTGGGTACGATCGCCGTATCCTTTGATAAAATGCCCTTCTATTTTCTGTAAAACATGGTTTAAATTATCAGCATAAGGACCATATTGATTTTTATCATAACGTAATCTTAGAGGCTCTCCTGCCACTTGTAAAAAGTAAGCTAATTTCTGAATTTCTAATTTAGTTAGTTTATAACCGGGGATACCATACAATTCTAAAAGATGAATTAATAAAGCACGTCCTAAAGTCATCTTAGGTATAGCTGTTTTTACTTTGATCATTTTCTTAAAAAAGTTTGTAGTTAACCCTTTAGGGGTTCAAAAGCTCTTGGTATAAGGGCTAAATCCCTCACTACGAGCCATTATGACATTTCAATAAATTTTTATTCTGTTAAGGTATCTTTGATAATACTTTCTATTTCTTCAGCACTAATATTAGTTTGCTCTGATTTTGCATAAATTACCAGTAGTAATATTATTTGATTGGAAACCACTTGATAAATAAGTCGATAGCCTCCGCTTTTACCAGTGGGAATATCGCTATTTTTAGCCCTTGCTTTATAAACTGTTTGCGATACTCCCGTAATTTGATTACCGATTAAGTTACCTTGTTGTAACTCGCTTACAACTGATTGAATATCTTGAGAAATTCGGCGATAACGTTTAGCTAACTTTTTGAGTTGCCGTTTAAAAGGGGCAGTAAATCTTATTTCTTTCATTTATACGTCTATCCCCTCCCAAAGTTCTTCAAGGGGGTAGGTTTTACCTTCTTTAGCATCTATTAAACTTTGTTTAAAGTCGGCTATAAGTTGCTCTTTACTGTCATTTTGTTCGGTGGTTTCGAGGTTAAGTTTTTCGATGATAGTCTCCCAAATGGTTAGGGGAATTAAAACATCGGTGGGTTTTCCTTCTTGGTTAGTTAGGTAACGAATTTGATTGTTTAATGTGTCTATATTCATTTTTGTTATAAGTTACACCCAGTATGATATTTTCATTTTGCCTAGTCGTTTTAGCAGACTTTCGCTATTAGCTTTGTCAATTCATTGCAAAGCGATTTATGAGTTAATATCATTATCCCACAATGAAATAAATTTCATTGCTCATAGCAGAACTCTACTAAAGTGAGTTATTTTTAAACTAATAAGGGTTTATCACAAATGATTTACTCTTACTTTTCCTGTTAATAAGTCCTGCATTAATCCCTGTTTTTTCTGTTTTAATTTCTTTAAATATTGTTCTTCTTTTTCGATCGCCCTCTCTTGGGTATCTAAAATTTTAGCTATTTTTTCTTGTTCATTT
>NZ_JBLZFY010000248.1:0-1718 GCF_050753365.1 Geminocystis sp. CENA526 | reverse complement strand
CCTACGAGAAAGGATATAAAATAATAGAATGAAATATTTTATCGCACATTTTAGGAAAGTTAAGAAGGTTTTTGTTGATTAAATTCGAGGGTAATAAATCCTAATTTTCTTTTATCTCGATCGAACACTTTATGCTTTAATATTTTCATCCCTTTAACTTGGGCATATTCTGTGTCATATTCCATGATAATTTGATTATTTTCGATGTAGATTTTAGCAGTGATAGGATAATATCCTTGGGATTGAGGTAAGTAAATATGAGCATTTTTTGCACAACCTAAAAGAATGGGTTTTTCTCCTAGTGAAATAGTTGTTTTTTCTCGATCGTTCCAATATACAATTAACGAGTGTGCTTGAGATATTTGTTCAATTAAGGCTATCATTAAACCCAGAAAAAAACCGAGAATTGTTGTGCCGACTAAGCGCCCTATTATAGCAGTAGAATATTGAGTAATCAGGATAAAGACGATCGAACCTAGAATACCACCGATTAAACCACCAATCAAACCTCGTGATAACTTTAAATTGGGTACAAAAAAAGCCATGCCTCCCCCTACCAAAGCGCCTAAGATACCCCAACCAATTAAACGGGGAATGAGAGGAGAAAACCCCATATTTGCCAAAGGAGTAAAAATTAATTGCCCAATACTACCAGCGACAATTCCAGCACATAAACTACTAATTAAACCGAGAATTGCTTCTTGGGGAGACAGTAAACGACGATGTAAATAATGATTTTGCCCAATTATCAAAGCAAAAGATACCCCTAGAGAAATAAAAGCAGTCCAAATGCCGATGCGTAAAGTACCATAAATTAAATTATAATTGCCAGATTCCCCCGATTCTATTAATTGTTGACTATAAATCAACTTTTCTGCTTCTTGGAAAGCTAAATCAAAATTGCCACTATTGGCAAAAAAAACCTTATTCTCATCCCCCGTTAACTCCATCAAAAACTCGGTATCCGCATCCCCCGTAGCAATGGCAATTAAATTCATCCCCTCATTTCTAATCATTTGTGCTTCCTCGATGGTTTTGTGAGGAGATTCGGCAATACCATCCGTAAACAGCAACAAATTTTTACTAAGACTGCTATTACTCAATTCTAACCTTCCAGCTTCCAAACCTCGATCGATTCTTGTGCCTCCCCCATCATCCACAGATTCGATCGCGCTTTCAATTTGCCTTAAATTAGAGGTAAGAGGGGAAGTAATATGAACATCAGTACCAAAACCGATAACAGCAATTTGATCTTGATTTTTGTTAGTTTGCGCAATACTAACATTTTGACGCTTAACAAAATCAATAGCGGTAGTTTTCACCTCCTCCAACTTACCATAATCCATACTGCCCGAAGCATCAATTAACAAAACAACCGCTTGGGGTTGCCTAACGGCAGTCGGCGGTAAAGTAGTCAAAAATAAAAACAATTCTCCTAGCAATAAAGAGGCAATTAAACAACCTAACCCACCATAAAAGCCAAATAACAAAGGTTTTCCTAACTTTCTTCGCCAATGTCTCAATATTTCCATGAAAATAAACCCTGCCAATAATTAGAATAAAAATAAAATTTGTCGTGATGAATTTACTCATCTTCTAAGGCTTAAAAGCGTTACTACTAACGAAAATTAAAATAAAAAATCACAAATTATGCCCCATTTGAGCTAACTTTTTATATAATAAATTTATCAACCATATATTCTATGTTAAGCTATGAC
>NZ_JBLZFY010000247.1:0-1722 GCF_050753365.1 Geminocystis sp. CENA526 | reverse complement strand
TTCATTAAATTTAGTAAATAGCTATAAAAAATCAATTTATCATAATTTTTAATCAAATCTTCTTATGATTCGATCGCACAGCGCCGCTTTTAGCGATCGATTTAATCTAATTTTTATCTCGAACTGAGGTGGTATCAGGTATCAGGTATCAGGTATCAGGTAGCAGTTAGCAGGTTAAACAAAGGAAAATTAAAGTTTTCAGATTATACAACGTACAGAGGAATCGTTTATCAATTCTTAATTCTTAATTCTTAATTCTTAATTCTTAATTCTTAATTCTTAATTCTTAATTCTCTATTTGCTGATTTCTACTTCATTTTTCTTAGAGAATCCCCAGACAAACATTCCAATAATAATGCTAATCATAAGCCATTCTGGGGGAACAATATTAGGGTAAATAACTTTGATAATTAGTCTTAATCCCACTAAACCAACGGTAATAAATCCTGCGTCTTGTAAGTGAGTAAATTCTTCAATCCAACGAATAAATAGTTGGGCTAAAAAACGCAAGGCGATAACTCCGATCGTACCTCCTGCAATAATCAACCAGATTTCATCAGCTACGGCAATGGCGGTGGTGACACTATCTAAGGAAAAGGCTAAATCGGTAAAAGCAATCATGGGAATTGCTTGCCATAGGTTTTTAAAACTGAGTTTCGCTTCCCCTTCTTCCTTTTCTTCGTTACCTGAAAAATACTGATAGGTTAACCATAATAAATACAAGCCCCCTAGTAAAGAAAATTGCCAATATTTTATAATCCAAGTAGCGGTTACAATTAAGAGCATTCTTAAGACGTAAGCCATTAACAAACCAATATTTAGGGCGTAATTTTGTTCTTTTTCGTCTGTTAATCCTTGGGCAATGGAGGCTAAGGCGATGGCGTTATCGGCGGATAATACCGCTTCTAAAGCGACAAGAATAATTAAAATAAAGGCTGTTTCAATGCCAAAGTCGATAGAGGGATGTAAAATTTGGTCAAGCATTCGGATTTTTTACCTTATTCAATTTATGTTACGATGGGTTTCATGGTGGGGTCAAGCTAATATTTTTTTCTTTGATGGAGTGATTCTCGATCGATCCCTATATTTTTTGGCTATTTCCCCTACTGTTTTCTATTTTACTCTTTAAAGTACTTTTTTAGTATCATTATGATTTTAGGATTTGATCCGGGTAGAGATAAATGTGGTGTTGCTCTTGTTAATAAAAATAAGCAAATATTATACAATAAAGTGATTTCTAGTGAGGATTCGATCGAGATTTTAAACCAATTAATCTCTAAATACAAGCCTTTCAAGCTAGTCATGGGAAATCAAACCACTTCTCAAGAGTGGAAAAAACGCTTAATTAATAATTTACACTTATCTATTGAAATTGTTTTAGTGGACGAAAAAAATAGCACGGTGGAAGCAAGGGAGAAATATTGGGAGATGTATCCGCCTCAAGGGTTAACTCGGTTAATCCCCAAGGGTTTACGCACACCTCCACGCCCTGTTGATGATATTGTAGCTATTATTCTGATCGATCGATATTTGGCAGGTGACTTATAGTATTCTAAAAGGGAAGTGACAGGTAAGTGTGCGATTCGTCATTCCGATAATATAGGCATATCAGCCTGTGCCACTGAATCTCAATACCTTGATTTTTGGTACAACTGCGTAACTTCCAGAGATTTTAAAGCATTCTCCTCCCCCTCTTCCCCCTCTTCCCTCTCTTCCCCCTCT
>NZ_JBLZFY010000246.1:0-1751 GCF_050753365.1 Geminocystis sp. CENA526 | reverse complement strand
GAAAGAACATAATATTAATCAAGCCCTAACTTTTGATAATCATTTTATACAAGCGGGATTTAACGCACTAATGAGATAACTTTTTTATGTTCAAAAATATCATTAATAAACTCAAAAATTCATCGGAATTTACCCAAGAAAATGCTAATATTAGGCTCATAGGCGATCGACAATCGGGAAAAACAAGCTATATGGCATCCCTAGCCTACTATCCTAACGCCAGTCAAGACAGTTTTGTACAAGGGATAATACCCATTGGAGAAGACGCAGAAAATTTAGTAACTCAAGCCCAAAATATCCTCGAACAAGGATTAGAATTAGAACCCACTTTTTTAAATGCAAATATTGATGAAGTAAAAGACTATACCTTAAGTATAACCTTAGCTAATCAGGTAAAATTAACCATTAATTGTAAAGATTATGCAGGAGAATTTTTTGCAGATTTAATGTTTAAAATAGGAGATCCAATACTAGATGATTATTTAGATGACTGTCTTCAAGCAACGGGAATTATGTTGTTAATTGATGGCACATCCCACCGTAAAGATAGCGAATATGCTCAAGGATTAGATAAGTTTTTAGTAGCATTAAATCAGGCGGATTTAGGGCAGGAAAAAAGAAGAATTGCGGTAACATTTAGTAAGTGTGAACAATCAGAATTGTGGATAAATCGTCAATTTGCTGAGAAAATAGCAAACAATCGTTTTCCGCAACTTTATAGACGGTTACAGGCATGGCAAAATCAAAATATAGGAGACGTATCTTATTTTACTACTTCTGCTTTTGGAGTGTTAGGAAGTCAATTTCCTGAAGCAAATTCCCAGAAAATTAGTAGAGGAAGGGAAGGCACACAATCCATCATCAAAAACCCTCGCCGTTGGCGCCCTTATGGTTTAGTATCCCCTATTTATTGGCTTTGTACTGGTAAACGTAACCCTAAATTAGAGGAGTAAATTATGACAGCTACAATAAGCATATTGTGTCATTGCGAGGCACGAAGCAATCTGAAGCAATCTCCTTTTTTCTTTCGTATAAATGCGTAACTTCAGTTAATGTTAATGAAACTTGAATAAAACTATGACTAGACAAATAGAAATTCACGAATTTAGCACAGGTATTGTTATCGAAACTAAAGCCGATGGTAGTTGGTTTTCCAGAGGATTTACAGGAAAATACATGAATCAGACGATCGAACCTATTCCCACTCCTATTCAAGAAGCCATCAGTAACCGACTCTTTGCCATTGCCGAAGGCGCATCCAGTGACACCCCCGCCATTATCGGTAGGGAGGTAGAGAGTAAAGGGGAAATTTGGTCTGTAGTGGCAATTGTAACTAAAACAAAAGACGAATCCCGTAGTTTTTCCGCCTATCGTTATTTTTGTGTAGAAGGCAAAGGCAATCTTAACAAGATTCTGCGGTTTTTGAAGGAAAATCCCCTGCAATTTAACCCCTTTGATAGCAAAACCCTTGGTAATCCTCATAAATTTATCGATAAACCTGAAACAAAAGTACCCCTTGATAATTTTCAAGATTTATTAGATGCTACTATCCCTGTTATCATACCGTTCGATCGAGCTTCTTGCACCCGAATAATTATCAATGCCATTGGGGAAGAAAAAGCAGGAGAATCTATCACCGCATGGGCTTACAATGTACAGGCATTAGAGAAACCTGCTAGTTTTTATGTGATTAAACCCAATGACGAGAAAGCAGAAGCAATTATTAGAAAAAATTTAAGTAATCAAGTAAT
>NZ_JBLZFY010000245.1:0-1780 GCF_050753365.1 Geminocystis sp. CENA526 | reverse complement strand
TGTGACTATCTAAAATAAACTCTCCCTGACTATTTTTACTATAGATTTTTTCTCCCGAATTATCCTTACCAGATTTACGCATGGTAGCGAAAAAGATATTATAATCCTCCACCTTTGGGCATAATTTATCATCCCATTTTTGCACCAATAAAACCGAAGTTTTCGTGCCAGTATGGGGTTTAAAAGTGTTGCCATGTAAACCAATTACCGCTAAAATTCGACATCTTTCGGCAAGATAATCACGGATATATTTATCACTAGAATTATTGAATCTTCCTTGAGGTAAAACAATAGCCATTCTTCCCCCCGACTTGAGGAAGTCTAAATTGCGCTCAATAAAGAGAATATCCCGCCCCATTTTAGTTTGTCTTTTACCGTTATCTTTTACCGATAAATCATACTTTTGAATAAGACGACTTTCTTTAATATCACCAGCAAAAGGAGGGTTAGCCATTAACACATCAAAATTGAATTGTTGATAACTATTTTTCTCTGTTTGCAGTTTCTTTAAACGTTTAAAACCTTGATTATAAATATCAATCCAATCCTCTTGTTTTATCCAGTCATCCCACCTGTCAAAATCGAGGGTATTTAGATGTAAAACATTAGTTTCTCCATCCCCTGCAATTAGGTTTAAAGTACGCGCAACTCGTACTGCTTTTTCATCAAAATCAATGGCGAAAACCTTTTCTTCAACGTATTTTGTACATCGATAGGGCTTATCTTCTAAAGAGAATAAATGACTAGCAGAAATGCCCTCATCTTCTAAAATTTGTTGCCAAACATGGAAGATAGTATGTACAGGAAAACCAGATGAACCTGCGGCGGTGTCAATGATAAATTCATCCTCTTTTGGGTTAAGCATTTTCACACACATATCAATAACATATCGAGGGGTAAAAAACTGCCCTTTTTCTCCCTTACTACTCTTGTTAATTAGATACTCAAAAGCCTCATCAACGACATCTAAATTAGAGTTAAATAACTTAACATTTTCGAGGGAAGCAACACACACCGATAAATGAGAAGGAGTAAGGGTAATTTTGCTTTCTTCACTAAATACCCCTTCCCATTTTTTCTTCGCATCATCAAAGAGTTTTTGAATCTTATTTTTGAGGGCGGTTTCGGTTTGCCCAGTGTTTCTAAATTCTAAACAACGACTATTTTTATTATTGCCTTTTCCTGATAACCATTCATCATAAAGTTTCGTGAAAATGAGTTTAAATACTTCCTCAAAAACATCAACACCTGCGTTAGCTAAAACTTCGTCTTCTAATTCTTCAATGAGGTTTTTTAAGGATTTTTTTTCAGTAACTAATTTATCTTTTTTAACTAAATCTTCGAGGGTAAATTTTTCGTTTAATATATCCGCTAAAGTTTGATTAACGTTAGGAATATCGGTAATATCTTCAAAATAATTCGGGTCTTTTCTCTGATAAAATGATATTTGATCTCCATTTGTCCACACTGCGATGGGTGCGCCCGTTGCGTTACAATAGGATTTAAGTTGATCTTTGCCGTCTTTTAATTTCGGTGCTTTTAATTCGATAATTATATAGGGAATGGTGGGCTTATCTCGATCGAATATTACTATATCAGCTTTCTTTTTTTCTCGCCCAAAAGACACAGGATATTCTATTTGCATCCGTGAAAAAGGATAATGATAACGCTGATGTAAAACCCTTAAATAAAGTTGTCTAATAACTTCTTCTGGTTTAAGTTGAATGTCTTTATTTCTAACTAAACAATTAATATAATAATTACTACTTTTTGCGGTTTG
>NZ_JBLZFY010000244.1:0-1786 GCF_050753365.1 Geminocystis sp. CENA526 | reverse complement strand
GTTAATTTAATCTCTAAGGAAAAATTAAAGGCTTCTCCTTTTAATTGAGGATTTTCCGCTAATTTTTGAGCTAATAACATATAAGCATTTGCTCCATCTTCCACATATAAATAATCTCTGATATATTGACCATTCGATCGAATTATGGGGTTTTCTCCTTTGAGAATCGATCGAATTGTACCGGGGATAATACGATTCCAATTTAAGTCTCCTCCACCGTAAAAATTACCACAACGTGCAATAACTACTGGTAAATTATAGGTGTGAGCATAAGTTTGGGTGATTAAGTCTGCACAGGATTTACTAACATCGTAGGGATGTTTCCCTTGTAATGGTGTGTCTTCATTATAAGGTAAAATTAATTGATCTCCGTAGGCTTTATCAGATGATGCTACAACTATTTGTTTTACTTTAGGACTTAAACGACAGGCTTCTAACAATCGCCATGTTCCTGCTATATTGCTTTCAAAAGTAGAAAGAGGATTACGATTAGCAATACCGACAATAGTTTGAGCCGCTAAATGAATCACTGTATCTATTTCGTATTCTCCTAAAATTCTTTCTATTAAAAGCTGATCTGTAATATTCCCTCTGACTATTTTAACTGTCGCTAAATCGCCACTTTGGATTAATAAACTTTGGGGTATCCAATCTCTAACTAAACAAACTACATCAGCACCAGCTTTGATTAAATATTTTACTAACCAACCACCGACTAATCCCGTTGCGCCAGTTATTAAGGTTGATCGATCTTGCCAAAAATTATTCATAATTAATTCCATACCCTCCAAGGGGGATTACCACTATCCCATAATTCTTTTAAACGATATTTGTCTCTAAGGGTATCCATACATTGCCAAAAGTCATAGTGACGGTAGGCGGCTAACTGTCCTTTACCTGCTAATTTTTCTAATAAAGCAACTTCTAAACCATCATCATCTCCCTTTAAATAATCAAAGATTTCTGGTTCAAATATTAAAAAACCTCCGTTAATCCAACCTTCTCCTGCTTGGGGTTTTTCAGTAAATTCTTCCACTAAATCACCTTTAAACATTAAACCACCAAAACGGGCAGGAGGGCGCACGGCGGTTACAGTAGCTAAACATTTATGAGATTTATGAAATTTTAGTAATTCTTTAATGTTGACGTTACTTACACCATCACCATAAGTCACCATGAAGGTTTCGTTTTCTAGCCAAGGTTGTAATCGTTTGATTCTTCCCCCTGTCATGGTATCTAAACCTGTATCCATAAGGTGAATTTGCCAATCTTCTGCTTTATTATCGTGGGTATCAATATGACCGTTTTTCAAGTTAATGGTCATACTGGAGTTGAGATGACAATAATCCAAAAAATAACGTTTGATGTAGTCACCTTTATATCCTAAAGCAATAAAAAAATCATTAAAACCGTAGTAAGCATAGATTTTCATAATATGCCAGAGGAGTGGTCGATCGCCTATTTCTACCATAGGTTTAGGGATAATTTCTGTTTCTTCCGCAAGACGAGTACCTAATCCTCCTGCTAAGATTACTACTTTCATATTCATCAAAATTAGAGAGCTATTTTCCAAGTTACCCTATATCGAGGAAAGGTCGATCGAGCTTTTGGTTAATTTTTGTGACGATTTAAGGAAGCCAGTTTTCATCAAGGATTTGTTCAAGAGGTGCGATCGGCTTTTCGGGGAAGGTATTAAGGGGAAGTTCAGATATTTGTGTTGCAATTTCTCGTCCATCTTGATAACATTCCTCAAAGACACTTTTAAGATAAGGTTTTAGACTAGGAC
>NZ_JBLZFY010000243.1:0-1799 GCF_050753365.1 Geminocystis sp. CENA526 | reverse complement strand
AGATTATAGTCAGTATCGTATAAATTTGTTTGGTTTTTGATTAATTGGGCTACCATTACGACTACCTCCGATTATTTTGTTAGCTTATTATAATTCATTTTAATCGAGTTTTGGGAATGGAGGAGGTTCGATCGCTTATTTGGGAGAGGGAAAGGTGCGATCGAGTTTGGGAATAAGGAGGTTCGAGGGGGTTTTTAGGGAAGCCAGTTTTCATCTAAGATTTGTTCGAGGGGTGCGATCGGCTCTTCAGGGAAGGTAGTAGCCTGTAATTGGGAGCGATCAATTGCAATTAATCTTCCTTTTTTATAACATGTATAGAAATTTTCGACTAAATAAGGCTTTAAACTGGGACTGTCTTCTAATTCTAAGTTAATTAACTGCCTAAAATTGCGTATTTCTGCTTCCCAATGACCTTTATTATATTGATACTCTGAATGCCAATATTTCAGTTTCAATAAATGTTCACATAGTTTAATTAAAAGACTTTGCAGTTTCTTTTTATCACGCCTACTCAAATCTAAAACCTCCTCAATCAAATTTTCCCAATCAAGGGAATCTAAATCTCTATTTTGTAATTGTTTAACCGTTTCTAATACCCAGAGATTATAGTCAGTATCGTATAAACTTGTTTTGTTCTTGATTAATTGAGCTACCATTACGACTACTTCCGATTATTTTGTTATCTTATTATAAATTATTTTCATAGATTAGGTTCGGTGCGATCAAGTTTGGGAATAAGGAGGTTCGAGGGGTTTTTAGGGAAGCCAGTTTTCATCTAAGATTTGTTCTAAGGGTGCGATCGGTTCTTCGGGGAAGGTATTAAGGGGAAGTTGAGACTTTTTCGATACTATTGCTCGACTATCTTGATAGCATTCTTCCAAAAAATCTTTCAGATAAGGTTTTAAACTAGGACTATCTTTTAAAAGACGTTTAATTTGTTTCCTAAAGTTTATAATTTCTCCTTCCCAATGCGCTCTATTTCTTTCTTTTTCTGTTTCCCAATATCCTATTTTTAAAAGGTGTTCAATCAATCTTGTCAATAAACTTTCGAGTTTTCTTTTATCACTTCGGCTCAAACCTAATACCTCCTCAATTAAATTTTCCCAGTCAAGGGAATCTAAATCTCTATTTTCTAACTTTTTGACGGTTTCTAATATCCAGAGATTATAGTCAGTATTGTATAAATTTGTTTGCTTTTTAACTAATTGGGCTACCATTACGACTACCTCCGATTATTTTGTTAGCTTATTATAATTCATTTTAATCGAGTTTGAGAATGAGGAGGTTCGATCGAGTTTGGGGGGGCGATCGAACTTTAAGTTAAATTTTGTGACGATTTAGGGAAGCCAGTTTTCATCGAGGATTTGTTCAAGGGATGCGATCGAGTTTTCGGGGAAGGTATTGAGAGGAAGTTGAGAGTGTTTAGAAGCAAGATCTCGTCCATCTTCATAAGATTCCTTGAATATTTCTGTTAGATAACGTTTTAAACTGGGACTAGCTTTTAATTCTTTTCTAATTTGTTTCCTAAAATTAGCAATTTCTCTTTCCCAATGTCCTTTATTTCTCTCTCTTTCAGAATCCCAATAGTGTAATATGAGCAAATGTTCAATTAATCTCATTAATAAACTTTCTAGTTTTCTTTTATCACTTCTACTCAAACCTAATACCTCCTCAATTAAATTTTCCCAATCAACGGAATTAAAATCACGATTTTCTAGTTTTTTAATGGTTTCTAATATCCAAAGATTATAGTCAGTATCGTATAAATTTGTTTGGTTTTTGATTAATTGGGCTACCAT
>NZ_JBLZFY010000242.1:0-1812 GCF_050753365.1 Geminocystis sp. CENA526 | reverse complement strand
GTTATTTTATTTTGTTGATTAACGTAAATTTCCCACATTTGCTCATAAGCCTTTTCCATTTCCCTTGTAAACTGTCTTGCATTCCACAAAGGAGAAGTCTTTTTCGACTCTCGTAATTTCCAATATACTCTCTTCCTTAATTCCTTATCCGTACCAAACCTTACTCCCCATTCGATATACTCCTCATCAGTCCAAGCAATACCTTCAGAAATTCCCGCATTCATCATATAAGTATAACTGTTACGGGCGGCAAATTGTTCTCCTACTCTCGTTACCACAGGAATTTCTGCCCATAATGCTTCCAGTGTTGTAGTTGAGCCATTATAAGGATAAGTGTCAAGTATCACGTCAGCAATCCGTAAATTTGCTCGATGAGTTTCAATAACCACATCTAAAGGTATAAATCTTAATCTATCCATGGACAAATTTTCTGAGTTAGCAACTTTTATTACTAATTCTTTTAATGCACTTTCATCCTTTCTAATTTTGACGAATAGATAACTATTGGGTACTTGTTTGATTATTTGCAGTTGAGACTTAAGAATATCGGGATTTAGTTTAGCAGGGTTTTGTAAATTCATAAAAATGACATCATTTTTTGTTATACCAAAATCTTCTCTTCTTAAAGTGGGAGTACCGATATTAAACCCATCAATGGCTAAATAAGTATTTGGTAAACGCCAAATTTTCTCCCGATAATATTGTTCTGCATTTTCTGGCAACACATAAGGATCAGCAATGTAATAATCTATGGAAGGTAAACCAGAAGCATCTAACCCTAACCAAGATACTTGTATTGGTGCGGGTTTATTCACCATCACGGATGCGGTTAAATTTAAAGTCACACTATCCATATCCACTAAAATATCAATTTGATCATCATAGATTTTATTGGTAATGTGGTTAACATCTCTTGCCGCATCGTAAAACTGTGATATTTTACTATTTTTAAACCATTTCTCCGTAATATTGTCTTGATGTCCATGTACTGAATAGAGATTAATTTCAAATAAATCGAGATTATGATAATTAATTAACCAACGACAGAGAAAACCTACAGAGTGAGTTCTAAATGTATGCCCAATATAACCTATTTTTAATTTTCTGATTTCTTTTGTTTGGTTAAAAATCCTAATTTTGTCATCTTTATTAACTTCATAATACATTTTTGAGATACCATTAAATAAGTATCTGTTATAGGCAAGATCGTCTTTTAAGTAGAGAGGACAAATTAAACCTGCAATGAAAGCATCTTTAGCAACGGGATCTAAAATCTTATAATCTTCTTCTATCATGGTTTCCCAATATTGAATCTGTTGCTTTCCTGTTTCGGTGGCTAAATCCCATTTACCGATAGTTAGATAGCAATTGAAAAGAAAATTATTGCCCAAAATTTTGCCGTCAAGGGAATTACTTTTTACTTTTATTGTCTCAGCTACCTCTAAGGCTTTTTCATAATTTTGAACCTTCATATAAAGAAGATATAATTCTCGATAAGTATTCAGGTTATCAGGCAGAAACCTAGCATAAAGACATAAAAGATCGATGCCATAGATGCCATATAAATTATCCATTCCCATAAAATGAGCAATGGTTTTGATTTTACTGGCTACTTCATTATTAGCTTTAGTAGCAATTAAACTAGCTTCGGCTAAATCAATACTGGCTTTGGTAGGTAATCTAAGAACTTTGTCTAAAACCTTGATTAATATGTTAATTTCTATGGAGGGGATGTTGTCTTGGGTTAGGAGTTTTAAAATATTCCAATCATAAATAAAATCCACCTGAAAGGTTTTCAGGATAACCGACAGT
>NZ_JBLZFY010000241.1:0-1832 GCF_050753365.1 Geminocystis sp. CENA526 | reverse complement strand
CCCGATAATCCCTATCGAGAGAATATATTAGAATTAGTTTATGGATTATTGGACAAACTCGAAACCAAACAAAGACAAAAACAAGGATTAATTCAGGAGGATGAAACATTAATTATGAGCCTAAGACAAATATACCGAGATAAAATGGCACAAGTCGAAAGACAAGGACTTCAACAAGGACTCCAACAGGGGAAACTAGAAGGGGAAAAACTAGGTAAATTAAAAACGGTTCCTCTTTTAAGGCAGTTGGGTATGACTGTAGAAGAAATTGCCACTCGTTTGAATCTACCCCTTGAGGATGTCATAAAAGCCTCTCAATCATAAAGGCAATGGTTTATTTTGGGTTGAACAATGTTCAACCCCTACAGACAAAACTCGATCGAACCTCCTTTGTCATTGCGAGGCACGAAGCAATCTTTATGATAGGATAAAATAAAACAACCTAATTTCATTTCAACAATGTCTCAGTTTCCTCACGATGAATTTGCCAAAGAATACCTCCCCGAATTGTATCGAGAATATGGTATTGTCACCCCCTCGGTGGATGTGATGAGCGAAAAAAGAGAAATCGATGTTATGTTTACCCCCACAAAACCGGTACCCACATCCCCAGAAACATTAGGATTATTAGGCAAATTAGCCCAGTCCACCTGTATTATAGAAGTGTAAAGACCAAATCAAAGAATGTGTTAATAAACTATTAACATTGCATAGAAATCATCTGAGAGAGGAGAAAAAAGAAGGAAATCCCGATTCTGAACTACCCTTTTTATGGATTTTAACGCCCACTATTTCTCAGGAAATCCTAGCACAATCAAAAGCCGATCCCGAAGAAAATTGGGAAAAAGGAGTGTATTTTGTTGCAGAAATATTCTCTACAGGTATTGTTGCCATTCATCAATTACCGAAGAATAAAAATACCTTATGGTTAAGAATCTTAGGTAAAGGAAAAACCCAAGTGGAAGCTATCGAGGAATTAAAAGCATTACCTCCCGATAATCCCTATCGAGAGAATATATTAGAATTAGTTTATGGATTATTGGACAAACTTGAAACCAAACAAAGACAAAAACAAGGATTAATAACGGAGGATGAAACATTAATTATGAGCTTAAAACAAATATACCGTGATAAAATGGCAGAAGTCGAAAGACAAGGACTTCAAAGAGGCAAACTTGAGGGCAAACTTGAGGGCAAACTTGAGGGGGAAAAAGAGGGAAAATTAAAAACAGTACCTCTTTTAAGGCAATTAGGCATGAGTGTAGAAGAAATAGCTACCCGTTTAGAGTTACCTCTTGATGATGTCATAAAAGCCTCTCAATCATAAAGCCGATGTTTTATTTTGGGTTGAACAGTGTTCAACCCCTACAGACAAAAAATGCGATCGAGCTTCCCCCCTTGTCGATCGAACCCTCCCCATCATTGCGAGGCACGAAGCAATCTCTCTCAAAATCGATCGAACTTCCCTTATCCCGTCATTGCGAGGAGACGAAGCAATCTATCAAAACTAGATCGAACCTTCCTTATCCCGTCATTGCGAGGCACGAAGCAATCTCTTTCAAAATCGATCGAACCTCCCTATCCTGTCATTGCGAGGAGACTAAGCAATCTCTCTCAAAAATCGATCGAACCTTCCCCCTGTCATTGCGAGGCACGAAGCAATCTTTATGATAGGATAAAATAAAACAACCTAATTTCATTTCAACAATGTCTCAGTTTCCCCACGATGAATTTGCCAAAGAATACCTCCCCGAATTGTATCGAGAATATGGTATTGTCACCCCCTCGGTGGATGTGATGAGCGAAAAAAGAGAAATCGATGTTATGTTTAC
>NZ_JBLZFY010000240.1:0-1850 GCF_050753365.1 Geminocystis sp. CENA526 | reverse complement strand
ACTCTTGCACATTTTTTAATTAATTGTTTATAATAAAACTAATTAATTAAATTAAAAAGCAACACATAAATTAATATGTTCCAATATAATATCGTAGGATATGCACGGGTGTCTAGCCGTGAGCAGGCAGAAAATTTTCATGCCTTAGAACAACAAATAGACCGTTTAGAAAGTGCTGGTGCCGAATATGTTTTTGTGGATGTGGAATCGGGAGCAAATCCAGAACGTCATGATTATAATAAGCTAATTCAGTTAGTAGAAAATGGTGCCATTGAAATGGTAATTGCCACTCGATGGGATAGGTTAACTCGTAATGAATTGGTATATTTGCAATTAAAAAATCTGTTCCAATATTCGGCGGTAAAATTGAAGTTATTAGATCAGGGGGAGGTAGATTTAAACAGTGCTTTTGGAGAATTAAGTGCGGATTTGCAAGCTCTTTTTGCAGTCCATGAACGGCGTATGTTAAAGGAAAGAGTTTGCCGTGGTTTTGAATATAAACGCAAAAAAAAATCGGCATGGGGAAGACAACCCTGGGGTTACAAATCAGAAAATGAGAAGTATGTGATCGATCGATCTCGAATAATTTGTTTACTTTCTCAACGTCCTTGTAATTATCAAGAATTGTCTGATTTACCTAATAATTCTTCTTTATTAGTGCAAGGAATTTCTAAGGGAGAAATCGCCAGAGAAGCTGTTGAATTTTTTTTGCAAGTTAGAAAAGGGAGAGATGTCTTACGATACCTTTATGAAAAATATGGAGTTTCTAGTAAAGCTAACAATAATGACTTACTTTTGACTTCACAATTATTATTTTGGCGTAGTGGTCAAAGTTTTTGTGAGTGGATAAAAAACCCCGTATTACGAGGACATACTGCCTATAATAAATATGAGCCGAGAAACGCACAAAAAAGGGGTAATCAAAAACCCCCAGAGGAATGGGAAATTCATGAAAATACCCATCCCGACGAACGAATGTTATCTGATGAAGAATATTGCGAAGTCATAACTATTATTGAACAGAATAGTCGCACCATGGGGACTATGGACACAAGATCTCAGTTAACGGGTTTAATTATTTGTGGTGAATGTGGTGGTAAATGTGTCAATAAAAATAATCAAAAATATCGCTATTATGGTTGTCGAAATTCGGGCATAGGATGTAGCAATAAAAAGCAAATTCGACTTGATTTTTTGGAGGCAAAGTTATTTGATGTTATAATCGAAAAAGCTCATCAATTTAATGGTGTTGATTCTACTTTTAAGATTAAGGAAAATCCTGAAGATTCTCTGATCATCATCAAGTTAAAGGAACAAAAGCAAAACCTAGAAAAAATATTGCAAGACCATTATAATCCTACCATTAAAAAGGCGATCGATGATTTAGATTTGCAAATAAAAAAACAAATCAGTCATAGTGAAGTTGATGATTTTTCTCTGTCAAGTGCGGAGGAAGTTTTAGCTTATCCTTATCTGACTCATCTTGGTTTTTGGTATTGTTTAAATACTCAAGAGCGAGAGTTAATTTATCATAAGCTAATTAAACAAATTGTTGTTGTTGATGGTGAAGTGACTACTATCGAATTAAAGGTTAATTGCTAGTAATTTTTTCCTATAGCAATCCTAAATGATTCGAGAGAATTTTACCCCCTAACTCCCAATTTTAGGGGAATTAACCTTATCCAAATCTTTCAACTAATATAGGAATGCTATATTTAATTTTAAGGGGTTTCGTCCTTTAAGATAGAATTTTCAAAATGAAGACAGAGGGTAGAAGACAAAGAGTTAATATTTTTTCTTCATCCCTTCTCCCTAGAATAATAAGAGATACTTAAACCTTAGTTGTTCAT
>NZ_JBLZFY010000239.1:0-1853 GCF_050753365.1 Geminocystis sp. CENA526 | reverse complement strand
TTACTCGATGGTTGAAGGAAAATCAATCTTAATCAAATTGTAATTCAATAACTTAAAGAAAAATCTATAATCTCTTTTATGACACAGTCTCAATGTCGTTTTTGCAATTCAGATTTAAAACATACTTTTGTTGATTTAGGAATGTCTCCTTTATCAAATTCTTATTTAGCTTCTTCTGATTTGAATAAAGCGGAAAAATTTTATCCTCTTCATGCCTATGTTTGTGATAACTGTTTTTTAGTCCAGTTAGAAGAATTTGAGTCTCCTGATATTATATTCAGTGATTATGCTTATTTTTCTTCCTATTCTGATAGTTGGCTAAATCATGCTCGAAAATATACAGAATTGATGATCGATCGATTTCAATTTAATCAATCTAGTCAAGTCATTGAAATTGCTAGTAATGACGGTTATCTCCTGCAATTTTTTCAAACTCGAAATATTCCAGTTTTAGGTGTTGAACCTGCTAGAAATGTGGCTAAAGTAGCTATAGAAAAAGGAATTGATACTGTTGTTAAATTTTTTGGAGTGCAAACAGCTCAAGCATTAGAAAATAAAGGAAAACAAGCTGATTTATTATTAGGAAATAATGTTTTAGCTCATGTTCCTGATATTAATGATTTTGTGGGGGGAATGCAAATTATTTTAAAACCTGATGGGGTGATTACCATGGAATTTCCTCATCTTCTGCAATTAATCAATCAAAATCAGTTTGATACCATTTATCATGAGCATTTTTCTTATTTATCTTTACTCACCGTCAGCAAAATTTTTGCACACCATAAATTAACCATTTTCGATGTGGAGGAATTACCCACCCATGGCGGTTCATTGCGCATTTATGCTAAACATGAAAGTAATGATAAATTACCTATTAATAATCGCCTCTTGGCACTACAACAAAAAGAAAAAGAGGCAGGTTTAGAAGAAATTAGCACTTATCTTGATTTTAGTCAAAAAGTTATTAGCACTAAACAAAAATTACTTAGTTTCTTGATTGAAATTAAGAAAGCAGGTAAAAGTATTGTAGGTTATGGGGCGCCGGCAAAGGGAAATACACTGTTAAATTATTGTGGTATTAGAACAGACTTTCTTGATTATACCTGCGATCGCAGTCCCCATAAACAAGGTAAATTTCTCCCCGGTACTCATATTCCTATTTATCACCCCGATAAAATTAAAGAAACTAAACCTGATTATGTTTTGATGTTGCCTTGGAACTTGAAAAAAGAAATAACCCAACAACTGAGTTATATTCGTGATTGGGGCGGAAAATTTGTTGTACCGATTCCAGAAGTGGAGATAATTGCATGAAATTTATTGAAACGCCCTTAAAAGGGTCTTATATAATTGAAATTGAACATATATCAGATCATAGAGGTTTTTTTGCTCGATCGTGGTGTGAAAAAGAATTTCGAGATCATGGACTAAATCCTAATCTAGTACAGTGTAATATTTCTTTTAATGCTAAAAAAGGTACTTTGCGAGGTATGCACTATCAAATTAAACCTCACGAAGAAGCTAAATTGGTAAGATGTACTAACGGTGCAATTTATGATGTCATTATTGATATTCGCCCACAGTCTTCTACTTTTAAACAGTGGTTTGGAGTTGAATTAACTGCAAAAAATTATAAAATGCTATATATTCCTGAAGGTTTCGCTCACGGTTTTGAGACCTTAGAAGATGATACCGAAGTATTTTATCAAATGTCAGAATTTTATCATTCGGAATGTGCAAGGGGAGTAAGATGGAATGATCCTAGTTTCCACATTGAATGGTTATTAACTGAAAATTTAATTATCTCAGAAAAAGATCAAAATTACCCATATTTCTAATTTTATATGAGTTAT
>NZ_JBLZFY010000238.1:0-1868 GCF_050753365.1 Geminocystis sp. CENA526 | reverse complement strand
GTGGGTTATTGATTAACAACTATTCTTAATTCTGCATTCTTAATTCTTAATTCTTAATTCTTAATTCTTAATTCCTCATTCCTAATTCCTAATTCCTAATTCTTAAGGGTTTCTTCCAATTCTAAAACCTGTTGCACTTGTTTGATTTCCTCTTGTTTAAATATCTTACCTAACCAATGAACAAAATTATCCACATAGGTAAAGGTGACAGGCACAACGATTAAAGTTAGTAAAGTAGATGTAGTAAAACCGCCTATAACTGCGATCGCCATCGGGCTTCGGATTTCACCATCAGCACCCCATTCAAGGGCAATAGGTAACATAGCGGCAATGGTAGAAATAGAAGTCATGACGATGGGGCGCAATCGAGATACCCCTGCATATACAACCGCTTGAAATTGTGTTCTTCCTTCCTTCATTCCAGCTATAGCAAAGTCAACTAAGAGAATGGCGTTTTTGGTGACTAAACCTAATAACAAAACGATACCAATAAGAGCGAATAATCCTAATTCTTTTTGAGTGACTAATAAGCCTAATAACGCCCCCCCAATAGATAAGGGTAACGCCATGAGAATGGCAACGGGATAAAGAAAGTTGCTATAGAGTAAAACTAAGATACCATAAATACAACCAATGGCGAGGGCAACAGCACCTAAGAAGCGACTGAATATGTCTCGCATGATTTCTGCATCTCCCGAAGGTTCTTGAAATACATCGGTAGGTAAAGGATTCATCACGGGAAGGGCATTGACGGCACTAAGCGCATCCCCTAGGGAAATTCCTTGTAAATTAGCACCAATTTCTACTTTTCTTTGACGGTTATAACGTTGTATTTCCGCAGGTCCACTGGCGAGGCGAATATCTGCTACACTGGCTAGGGTGACTAATGTACCGTTGTTACTCGGTACTCTCAAATTCTTTAAGGTTTCGATGTTACCACGATATAAAGGATTAATCTGCACTCGGATAGGAATTTGTCGATCGATCAGGTTAAATTTAGCTAAGTTAGAGTCATTATCCCCTATGGTAGCAAGGGAAGCAGTACGCGCGATCGAGTTAACGGAAACTCCTAAATCGGCGGCTTTTTCAAGGTTAGGTTGAATAATAATCTCTGGTTTGACTAAACTAGCACTAGAAGACACCTCTACTAATCCAGAAATCCCTCTCATCTGGGTTTCCAATGTTTGAGCGGTTTGTGTTAGAATCTCCCCATTATCGCTTTTTAAGACAATGGTTAAGTCTTTACTACTCCCTCCTGCACCTTGAGAGCGAAATGTCACCCTCGCCCCTGCTATGGTGCGAAAATAGTCACGCATTTGGTTTTGAAACTCTTGTTGAGTGATGTCTCGCTCATCTTTCGGCACGAGATTTACATACATCGTGCCTTCGTTAATTTTACTTCCTCCTATATCCGCTAAAACACTCTTGACGGCAGGATTAGATTTGACTTTATCAGTAACTTGTAAAGCGATCGATCGAGTATCTGCTAAAGTGGAGGAAGGTGGTAATTCGATCGAAATAGTACTTAAACCCGTGTCACCTTCACTAAATAAACCTTGAGGAATATAAGGCACAAGTTGCAAACTGCCGATAAAAAAAGCAATAGCGATGATGATAGTCGATATTTTGTTGCGCAATGCCCAACTTAACACCGTGCGATAGGGATGAATTTTTTTTCTGCCATTAGATGAATTATGGGTTTTATTAAGAGGTTTAGCTTTAAGAAGATAGGCGCTTAACATGGGAGTCATGGTAGTAGCCACGAGGGTAGAAAACATGGTAGCCACTGCCACTGTCACCCCAAAGGGTTGGAAAAACTGCCCCGGCACACCTCCCATAAAGGCAACGGGTAAGAAAACCGCCACAAT
>NZ_JBLZFY010000237.1:0-1921 GCF_050753365.1 Geminocystis sp. CENA526 | reverse complement strand
TTTTTTGCTTCCAGATTTCAGGTAATAATAATAAATCTTGAAATAATCAATTTATGATAGTAAATTATCAAAACTCATTACTTATTACTCTTTACTCATTACTTTCTTTTAAACAAAAATTTGACAATGAAACAGCCCTGCCCCTCTCCCCTCTTATCTTCATCATTTTATAGTTCACTTAGGTTAAACTTCTCCTCATCAGTACCAGAAGTGAGTATAATAAAAAGTTTATAGTTTAATTGATATAAGAGAAAGTAAATTATGTTTTGGGCGGATAAAATAGCCGAGTCATCGCAACAGCCAGAGTTAGTAAACGATTCCAAAACTCCTTCAGGTAGAGTTCATGTTGGTTCAGTCAGAGGAGTTATTATTCATGATGTTATGTATCGTGCCTTAAAAAGACTAGGAAAACCCGTTAAATTCACCTATGGGGTGGACGATTATGATGCTTTAGATACAGTACCCCATTATTTAGATAAAGAAAAATTTGCCCCCTATTTAGGCTATCCTCTTTGTAATGTACCCTCTCCTGATGAATCTGCTCCTGATTATGCTAAGTATTTTATGGGGGAATTTCTTGAAGTTTTCGAGTATTTAGGTGTAAAAGCGGAAATTTATTATTTAAGAGACTTATATCGCAGTGGCAAATTAAACTCTTACATTGATACGTTTCTACGTCACGCTAAAGAAGTTCGAGAAGTATATAAAGAAGTTAGTAAAGCCGATCGACCCGATAACTGGTATCCTTTTCAGATAATCTGCCCTAATTGTGGCAAAATTGCGACTACTACTGTGACAGACTATGACGGCGAAAAAGTTTTTTACACTTGCAAGGAAGACGCTACAGACTGGGTAAAAGGATGCGGTAGTGAAGGTTGGGTATCTCCTTTTGATGGTAACGGTAAATTGCCTTGGAAAGTGGAATGGGTGGCTAAATGGGATTTAGTCGGTGTTACGATGGAAATGGCAGGAAAAGATCACTCTCAAAAAGGTGGTTCTCGTGATGTAGCCAATGGTATTTGTCGTAAAGTTTTGCATAAAAAACCGCCCTTCCATTCTCCTTATGAATTTATCTTAGTCAATGGTACAAAAATGAGTTCTTCTAAGGGTGTTGGCTCAAGTGCCAAAGACATGGCAGATTTATTACCACCTGAATTATTGCGTTTTTTAATGTTAAGAACTCAGCCAAAAACTGTCATTAATTTTGCTCCTAATTATGAAACGATTACCCGTTTATTTAGGGATTATGATAATTTATTAAATGAGTATGCTAAAAAGACTGAAAATAATGAAACTATTGAGTTAGATAAAACTTTATTACCTCTTTTTTATGCTCAATTAGATGAAGAAATTAAGCCTTTTTATACCTTTGATATAAGTACAATTATTTCTCTTTTACAAGTACCCCATTTAGATTTAAAACAGGAAATTATTAATAGATCAGAACGTCCTTTAAATGATTATGATTGGGAAAAAATTAACCAACGTATTGCGGTAGCGAAAAACTGGTTAGAAAACTATGCCGATGAAGAAGAAAAACTGGTGATTTATTTCGATCGAATCCCAGAAATTACCGCTAATTTAACCGATGAACAAAAACAATATTTAGGAACATTAAAAGACGTTTTAAGCACTGTGGAAAAATGGGAAGGAGAAGAATTGCAAACGGCTTTATTTACTGCGACTAAACAATTAGGAGTTAGCCCTAATGTTGCATTTCCTGCGGTTTATTATACTTTTCTAGGTAAAGAAAAAGGACCAAAAGCGGGTTATTTATTCTCTTATTTAGATAAAGAATTTGTCTTGAATCGTTTAGCTGAAGTCATTTAGATAATAACAAACAAAAAATAAGCCAATGGTAATTAAAATTGGCTCTCCTACTTTAAGTATGATAAATTATGTCTAAAAAAAGGTGTCAGGT
>NZ_JBLZFY010000236.1:0-1964 GCF_050753365.1 Geminocystis sp. CENA526 | reverse complement strand
GACGAGCTGGCGTAAGCCCAGATCCGTAGGGTGGATGACACTCTTTTCATCCACCAGATGGCTGTAACGGTGGATGGATAAAGCGCCATCCACCCTACACATGATTGGCGCGTAAGCGCCGAACGAAATGCCCGCGGCTCACCAGGCGGGGCGTTTTGCTTGAGACCCGCCTTCGCGGGTCTTTTTTTGCCTGGCGTATGGGCTTGGCTGTTCAGGCCGTCAGGTCCAGGCTGACCCCAAGCTTTTGCTGATCTAGTTGCTCCACCGTCTTGATCTGCTGGATGGGCGAGCCCTGTTGCAGGCCGCTGAACAGCATCTTCTTGCTGCCATTGAGCTTGGCCTTGCCCGACCAGGTGCCGATATTCTCGATACCGGCAATATTGATGGTGGCCAGCACTTCATTGGTTTTCTTGTTGACCTGGGTCAGGGTGGTCTGGTCTTCGCTCAGGGTCCAGACAGTGCCGCTTTTCTTCACCACATAGAGGGTGTCGTTGTCGCCGCTGGTGTCGATGATGGTGGCATTGCCGGAAGCGACAAAGTAGCGGTCATTGCCGGCGCCACCCTTGAGCAGGGCTTCGCCCCCGATTTCAGCACCAGACACTATAGTGTCGCTGCCGGCACCGCCTATGACCTCGCGGATCTGGCTGCCCTTTGCGATACCCAGGTTGTTCATCCCCGAATAGGTTGGCACGCCCAACAACTTGCTCAATTTGACCCCACCCGAAGTGGCAGCCTTGTACTGCTCCTTGGTCATGCCGGTGGCTTCATAGGGGTCGCGGATACCGATGGAGCTGCGGTAGCCGCCGCGCAGGTCGATGATATTGTTCTGGGTCATGGCACTAAGGTCGATCTTGCTGTCGGCGTTGTTATTGAAGATCGAGCGGGAGAAGACCATGTTGTCGTTGAAGCTGAAGGTGGTGATCGCCGAGTTGGGCGCGCCATAGAGGTACTGCAGGGCAGCGATATCGTAGTTCTGGAAACTGTCCGGGTTGACCTGATAGCTGAACAGACCACCGCCACCATTACTCTGCACCACGTGCATGAATTTCTTGTCGTCCTTGTAGGACATGATCGAGTTGGTCTTGCTGTCCTTGCTGCCCAGGTAGGGCCCAGGGGTCTTGCCGTCGCCACCGGCGTTGTAGTTGCCGGGGTGCTTGAGGCCCAGGGCATGGCCCAGCTCATGGATAATGGTGGTCCAGGTATAACCGCCGGGATTCCAGGTGGACATATTGCTGAAGTTGGCCTGGTCATTGGCCAGGTAGAACGAGCCGCCCACGGTGGGCACATTGGGGTAGTAGGCGTAGCCGCCGCTAATCCCCTGCTGGTTGTTCGAGCCGATCTTCAGGGTGCCATTGCCGCTGCCGTCTTCGCTGAAGGTGATACCCACCACCGTGGCAATCTGGGCGAAGATGGCGCGTATCACATCCTTCTGATCGTCGTTGAGCACCTGAAAGCCAAAGGCATCCTGGGGGCTGACGGCACTGTTCATAAAGCTGAAGCTGAGGTTCTTGCTGGCATCCTGAGACGGGTTGGAACCATCGGCGAAAGCGGTGCCCAGGTGCCACCAGTAGTTGCCACCGGCCAGCAAGGCGTCGATGGTCTTGTCCTTGGTCAGTTTGATATTGTTGGTATAGAGCGGGTCGAAGCCCTGGAGGGCGCTGTACTGCGGCTGACTACCCAGTTGCATGGCCGTTGGCGACAGCTGCACCGTACTGCTGGAAGGCGCCGGGCTGCTGGCCTGGGGCTGGCTACCGCCACTGCCGGTCTGGTTGCCCGCCAGACTGTAGCTGTTCACCTGCCGGATCAGGTTATCCAGAATTCTCATTGCCGCCCTCCACCGTTGGCCCAAGCTGATATCGGCCTGCCATCAGCCAAGCTTAATCCTCCTGTGATGACTGTCGAGGTCAGCGGTCAGGTAGCTTCGGCCAGGCCCGGCATCCGCCTTGCCCCAGGTCAAGGTCGGG
>NZ_JBLZFY010000235.1:0-1977 GCF_050753365.1 Geminocystis sp. CENA526 | reverse complement strand
GCTCTGATAATCTACTATATCCATCAATATTTGATTACGTTAAAATTAGTATTGCTTCCCCCGATCGAATCAGAGAATGGGGACAAAGAAGATTACCTAACGGCATAGTGGTAGGGGAAGTGACTACTCCAGAAACCATTAACTATCGTACCCAAAAACCAGAAATGGACGGGTTATTTTGTGAGAAAATTTTTGGTCCTTCTAAGGATTGGGAATGTTGGTGTGGAAAATATAAAAGAGTTCGTCACAGAGGAATAGTATGTGACCGTTGTGGTGTCGAAGTAACCGAATCCAGAGTTCGCCGTCATCGTATGGGGTATATTAAATTAGCTGCACCCGTTACCCATGTATGGTATTTAAAAGGCATTCCCAGCTATCTGAGTATCCTGTTAGATATGCCCTTACGGGATGTGGAGCAAGTCGTTTATTTTAACTCTCATGTAGTTCTCGATCCAGGTAATGCCACTCATTTAAGCTATCGTCAATTACTATCAGAAGATCAATGGATAGAAATTGAAAAACAAATTTATGCAGAAGATTCTGAGTTAGAAGGTATTGAAGTCGGCATTGGTGCAGAAGCGATCGAGCATTTATTAAAAGATATTAACCTTGAACAAGAATCAGAAAAATTAAGAGACGAAATTATTGGTAGTAATGGGGGGAAAAGATCAAAATTAATTAAAAGATTACGCTTAATTGACAATTTTATCGCTACGGGTTCTAAACCTAAATGGATGGTTTTAAGTGTGATTCCCGTGATTCCTCCTGATTTACGCCCGATGGTACAGTTAGATGGTGGACGTTTTGCTACTTCTAACTTGAATGACTTATACCGCCGAGTTATTAACCGTAATAATCGTTTAAATCGTTTACAAGAAATTCTCGCGCCTGAAATTATCATCTGTAACGAAAAACGGATGTTACAAGAAGCGGTGGACGCTTTAATTGATAACGGTAGAAGAGGAAGAACCGTTGTGGGTGGTAACAGTCGCCCTCTCAAATCTCTCTCAGACATTATAGAAGGTAAGCAAGGACGTTTCCGTAAAAACTCACTCGGTAAGAGAGTTGACTATTCTGGACGTTCAGTTATCGTAGTTAATCCTAATCTACAATTACATCAATGCGGTTTACCCCGTGAAATGGCGATCAAATTATTCCAACCCTTTGTCATTAACCGTTTAATCCGTTTAGGTATTGTGAATAATATCAAGGCAGCAAAAAAATTAATTCAAAAAGCTGATCCTTGTATTTGGCACGTATTAAAAAAAGTTATCGCAGGACATCCCGTATTGTTAAACCGTGCGCCCACTCTACACCGTTTAGGGATTCAGGCTTTTGAACCTATATTAGTCGAAGGTAAAGCAATTCATTTACATCCTTTAGTGTGTGAATCTTTCAATGCTGATTTTGACGGAGATCAAATGGCAGTACACGTTCCATTATCCATTGAAGCCCAAACAGAAGCAAAGTTATTGATGATGGCTTGTCATAATATTTTGTCTCCAGCAACGGGTAAACCCATTATTACACCTTCTCAAGATATGGTTTTAGGTTGTTATTACCTCACGTTGGATAATCCCAACGCCACGAAAGGGAAGGATACTTATTACGCCAACCTTGATGATGCTATACTCGCATACGAACAGGGATTAGTGGATTTACACGCTAAAATCTGGGTACGTTTTGACGGAGAAATAGATAGCGGTGAGGGTGACAATGAACTTATCAAGGAAGAAACTTTGACAGATGGTAGTGTTTGGAAGTATTATTCTGGTCATAAAGTGCGAGAAACTGCCGAAGGGGAGCAAATTACTCAGTATATCTACACTACTGTAGGACGAGTTATTTATAATAAAACTATCATGGAAGCCCTAAGATGATGATTCGATCGAACTCCACCTAAAATCTCGATAATAAAAAGTGGCGATCGAATAATTGATTCCGTATCTAGTAAAATTTATGATTAAGATTCGATCG
>NZ_JBLZFY010000234.1:0-1985 GCF_050753365.1 Geminocystis sp. CENA526 | reverse complement strand
CGATTAGATTTTTATTATGTTAATGTTGATAATAAGTGGCGTAAACTATTAGCTGAAATCGTAGCAGAAGCGATTATTCCCACAGAAGATATAGAAATGTACTTAACAGCTAAATTAGGTTTATGTGATTGTTGTGTTTCATCAAATCGAGGATTAATCAAAGCTATTGCAGATTTTGAATGTTTAACTCCTTGTGAATTTATTAGTAAATACTTATAAATAGGTAATCTTAAGTTTATTTATAGTAAAAAAATTTAATCTTATCAATCTTTCAATTATAAAAAAGGAGGTAAATTTTGGGAGTAATTTATATAGGCGATCGAGCTTCTGGAAAAACACATTTAGCCTTAGAATTAGCGAATCCTCAAAGTAATTATGTCAAAGTAATTCATCCTGATTATCAGGTGATAAAAAGTCTTTTATATGATCAAAATTTACAATCAACAAAACCCACAGAAGCCGATAAATCATCCTATGATAAATATCTAAATATTCATGTCCAATTACCTACTGGAAAGAAAGAAATTAACTCTGATTGGTTAGACACTGGAGGAGAAATTTGGCGTAAATATTGGCAAGAAGATAATCAAGCAAAATGGCAAGAATTTTTAAACACTATTAGGCAAAGTGAGGGGATTTTATTAATCTTACCTCCCTATCGTCAATTAATAAATAATCATCCTAATCCCGAAGACTTTATTACCCAAAAACAGTGGTGTAATCGTTTCCAAAGATGGGTTAATTTTTTTAAATATGAATGCCCGAAAATTCGTCATTTATTACTATGCTTAAATAAAGCGGATTTATTTTGTAATGTACAACAAGAAGGAAATTTATTAGGGTATATACCTAATCGCTCTCGTTTTAATTGGCAACAAAGAAATGAATACGTTTATCAGCGTTATTTTACCCCCATTCACCCTCAAATTAGGGAATTAAATCAAAGTATTTCAGGTTTATCCGTACGTTTTTTTATTACTAGCATTTACGATCGCAATTTGCTAGAATTACCTTGGATATATTTAGGCAGTTTTTTATCAAAATAAAGGAGTTATTTTTTATGGGAAATATAGTCGTAATTGGACCACGTCGATCGGGTAAAACCACCTATTTAGCGGCATTATCTTACTTACCAGCTTTAAGAAGTAGGAAAGGAAAAGACAGCAATTTTAAAATTCAACCCCTCAATGATGAATCACGAGATTTAGCAGAAAATGCCGAAAATATCATTGTCGAAGGCTTAAATTTTGAACCGACGACGGTTAATGAAGGCGGAGTAGATGGTTTGCCTTATTATTCTTTTCAATTACAGGTAAAAAAAGGCTTATTAAAAAAGTCTGAAAATATCCAAATCAATGTTAGAGATTACCCCGGAGAAGTCTTTGAAAAAATCGCAGACAGAAATTTATCCGATGAAATTCATCAGGAATTTATAGACGAATGTTTGATGAATGATGTTAATGGATGTTTAATTTTATTTACTCAATGGGAACATGGTACAGATAAATTTTATTATCGAGTAATGAGTCAATTTATCAAACTAATGGACGAAAAAAATAGGACTAATAATTTAAAATTAGCAGTAGTTATGAGTAAGTGTGAAAGAGGAGAATTATGGTGTGGTAGAATCGATCCTGAAACTGACTTATTTGGCATTCATTTACCTCGAACAAAAACAGTTTTAAAAGACAGTCTTAACCCTAAAAATTTGCGGTTTTATGCCCTATCAACTTTTGGAGTTTTACACAAAAATGATCCTCGTCCTAATAGAATAGATCAAGCAGGTTCAGATGGTTCAGAATCGGTTTTAAGAGAGCCTAATAGTTGGCAACCTTATAATTTAATTGAGCCTTTATACTGGTTAAGTAAATAAACACTTTGTTTGTTGTTTGTAGGTTGGGTTAGCGATAGCATAACCTAACAAAAACCCATAAAATTTATTTATCACTGATTAAACGAACCTGATATTAATTGATCCTTTATAC
>NZ_JBLZFY010000233.1:0-1990 GCF_050753365.1 Geminocystis sp. CENA526 | reverse complement strand
TGATACCTGACACCTTTTTTTAGACATAATTTATCATACTCAAAGTAAGAGAGCCATTTAATTATGGAATTAAACACTCAGATTCCTGATGTGCTATATCAACAAATTGAAACTTTAGCCAAACAACAAAATATTCCTGTTGAAGAATTAATTACAATGGCTTTATCTTCTCAAATATCTTCTTGGTTAACTAAAGACTATTTGACGGAAAAAGCACAACAAGGAAGTTGGGAACAATTACAAAAGGTATTAACTAAAGTTCCTAATTGTCCCCCTGAAGATTATGATCAATTATAAGTGATCTTGTCCTACACTGTTATGATTTAGAATTGCTATATTTTAGATTTTTTAATCGCAGATAAAATGGTACTTTTTACAGATTCAAATTGTTTTTTCAAAGAAATTTTACTTAATTCTGGTTGACTTTCTCCTCGAAAAGAGAGACTTTGTTCAATAAAATTTTGCAGTTGTTTAATTTTTTCGGAGCTTATTTTAACCGTTAATAACTGCTTATATTGAAGGGGTTTACCGAGTTCAAATAAAAGAATATAATATAAATTCTTGGCAACTAAATTATTACTAATTTGATGCCCTGTTTCTGTTTTTAAATCTAGGTAACAAGGCAACCATTTTGGCTCATAATGACGGTTATATAATAAGTTTACCCATAATATCATGGGGTGAGGATTTAATTGGAACATAAAATGATTAAAACACAGGGTTTTTTGAGGACTAAATACACTTACTTCCTGAGATTCTAACATTGTCCATAAACTGGCAAATTCTCCTTCTTGGGAGTCTGTTATACAAGGAAAAACTATTTTTTTTCTAGGTTTATCACTGGGCCAATTACTCTTTTTATAAACTTCTTGTAAAGGCAAAATTTCTTTGTTTTGAGGGGTTTTGACGGCTGAATAACCAAAAGAATTACCCTCATCAGTGGGTTTATTATATTCCCTTTCTAAAGGTGTAATAACTCTTAAAATTTCGCCTATACTTTGAGGTCGATCGAGAGGAGATTTGGCAAGACATTTCATGATGATGGATTCCAAATTTGGCGGTAATTGCAAGTAACTAGGAAGAGGTTGAGGAGTCAATTCTTGATGGGCTTTATACCATGATTGAAAAGTTCTATTTTCCGCCATAATGGGCTTTTTTTGACTCAACATTTGATACATTAACACCCCTAAACTATAAATATCCGATGTGGGGGCTAATTCTTCCTCCGCCATTTGCTCAGGAGAGCAGTATTCAGGAGTCCCCATGAAGTGCTGTTGTGTTGTTCCTTGACTTGGTTCATGAATTTGAGCAATACCAAAGTCTAATATTTTGACGATGATATTTTTATTAGCATCTCGTGCTAAGAATATATTACTTGGTTTAATGTCTCGATGGATAATGGGTGCTAACTCTCCATTTACTAAAATACCATTATGGGCGCATTCCAACCCTAAACAAATTTGACGGGTTAAATATAAAAATTTTGCTACGGATAGGGATTTTTTCTTGACTAATTGATCTAAATCTTCACCTTCCATATATTCCATCACATAAAAGGGTACTTGATCATTGCCGATACCGTAATCTTTTACCTTGACAATATGTTGACTTTGCTCTCCTAATAAGGCACTTATTTTCGCTTCCGTTTCAAATCTCGATCGCATTTTCTCGTCTAGCAATGCTTGAGATAAGAATTTAATGGCGACAATGGTATCCCCTGATGATTTATCAATGGCTTTATATACTTGCCCCATAGCACCTTTCCCAATTTGATGAACCAACTGATAACGATTTGCCAACAAATTACCTGATTCATTGCCAAAGGATTTTACTAAGTCTGATAGTGGTTTAAACATGAAGGTTCGATCGAGGAGGCTATAGTAATTAGTTGCTTATTATATCACAAGTAGGGATTTAGCACACTAGATCACCCTGAGTGAACTATAAAATGATGAAGATAAGAGGGAGAGGGGGGAGAGGGGGGAGAGGG
>NZ_JBLZFY010000232.1:0-2116 GCF_050753365.1 Geminocystis sp. CENA526 | reverse complement strand
TAGGGCATTTATTTTTATTAGTTAAATTCATATTTTATCAATGAGATTGGGCTACTGATTTGTAACCCAAATCCACAAGGTAATTAAGTTAATCTTTATAGGAATCAGCCCATCTTCTGCCTAAGACATGAAGTAAGGATTTTAACCCCATAATAAAAGGTGTTTTTTCTCTAATATTTTTGGCATCTCCTTTTACTTCTAATAGTTCACTTTCAAGGTGAAATTTAATTTCTCCCCATAAATCACTATTTTTTTCTTCTTGAGATTCATTTTCTGGACGTTCATTCGCAGGTACTTGGGGTTTATAATCATTACGAGATAACGGTTTAATCGTCTCAATATTTAAACTTTTAAGCCCTGCATGAAATTCATATAAAAATTTCTCTAAATGATTAAGATTAGGTATATCAAATTTAGTAATTGTACCTTCTAAATGAAGACGAGATTCCCAATTTCTTTCTTCCTTAAATTCTTCGTCATCATCGTGATATTCCACATAATAATCTTCCCCCGCAATGGGTTGTTTATCGGTATTTTCAATGATTCCTGTTAATTCTGTTTGACTTAAAACTAAACCACAGGCTACTTCATGTTTTGGGCGAGTACTTAATCTAGTTTTCTCATTAGTATTTTTGAAACCAGAACCTTTACTTAACATTAAACTAAGAAGTTTATTAAATTCGGTATTTTGATCAAATTTACCCGTAGGAGAAAGCCAATGTAAGAAACGAGAAGCGTTACCACCAATATATACAGATGTGATTTGTTCTTTACTATACTTGCCTTGTTCGTGCAAGACTCGCAAAATTAAGCCAACATAGTAATATAAACCGCCCACTCCCAACGCTGTCAAGGTGATTAAACGTTGAAAATACTCATCTTCGTTTTTATAGATACGCTGTTTATTTAACCATTCTTCAGCTTTGTGACGTAAGGCAACATCGATATTTGTCATGATGGAATATTCGCTTAATCCATTCCAATCATTGTTAATAAATTCTTTCATCAATTTTTGCGCGTAAGGGGGATTCATGGCAATAATCTCAGAAAAAATGTTACGCCCTGCAAACAATACCGAACATTGATGAACGATACGATTGTTTTCCCAAATCGATATATCGGAAGTGCCTCCTCCCATATCAATACAAGTGGTACGCACAAGGGGATTTTTTTCTTTATCTTTGAAATATTGAGCTAAGGCTACGCTTTCAGTACAAAAACGTTGGGTATCATCAATTCTAGGGGTAGAGTAGTTAATGCCTGTTTTTGGACTTAATTCTTCGGCTATTTCTTCCCAGTTACGATGAAAAGTGGTTAAGTTGGTGACGGAAAAGGCACTAGGATAAGATACACTCCATTCGATCGAATTAATGGTTGATTTCACCGCTAAAGCAGAAATATGTAAAGCTAAATGCCGTAAAAACGCTTTAGAATATTTCATATTTGACCATTTTAAATCTAACTTAATCCATTGTTTATCAGGATCAAATTCCGCAGGGTCTGGTACAAATATACGCCCATCCAAAATTGGTTGTAACTCTCCATATTCATCACCATTTTGTGTAGTAAGTACCGTTGATAAAGGTAATGGTTGCTCAGGAGGTAAAAAAGTTTCAGGAATAAAACTTTGTAAAAGGGTAGGAATACGAGTAGGTAAAGGACTTTCTGTGATATTCAGTTGTAAATTATTATTAATATCAAGGGCAGTATCACCGCTATTTTCTCCCTTAACATAAACGTTAGTAAAAGATGTACCAAAGTCAACCCCTACTCGCCATGTGCCTCTAGGGTTAATTTCTGGGGGAGTAGCTAATAAAATTAAACCTAAGTCAGTGCTAGGATAACGAGAATCTTTACAAACTACATAAGTAGGCATTTTATCTAATGTAGAAAGTTGGTATGATCCAGTACCATTAGGGGCGTTAAAACTGCGAGGTTGTTGGGTAGGATTAGGAAAATAAACCCCAAAAGTTTGATCTCCATAAGCACCATCGTAGTAAAAAGTATAGTAGGTTTTCCAGTTAGTAGCACGGAAATTAGGCCACACTGTTAATACTGGCATATACTTAATAGCGTTTTCTTCCTTGAGAATATACTCTTTTTGCAGACGTAGAGT
>NZ_JBLZFY010000231.1:0-2123 GCF_050753365.1 Geminocystis sp. CENA526 | reverse complement strand
ATCGAAACTTGTGTTGAGCGTAGTCGAAACATTCATCCCACACTGATTTTGTAAGAGTTTTTTGACCGAAAAATACAGTGTGGGACTTCTTTCTTTATTTAAGTTAAAAACTCACTTTGCAATAAATTGACAAAGCTAATAGTTTTCGTTCAATAAATTGAAATGATAAAATGCAATTTTACCTCAACGTTGAAAACGCTTTGGTTTTTCTCCCACAAGTCTATTTAATATTTAGTTTATAGGGTAAAATGCTATAAATTTGATGGGGATTTTGTAAAATTTCTGTGAGACTTAATTCAGTGTTTAATTCCCAAATAATTTTAGCTAACGTTTCTTGATTCGTTAAATTTCCTGCTATTTGAGCATTATTTAATCTCTCTAATAATTCTGTTTCCCATGTTCTTCTTTCGGGAAAAGAAACTATGTCATAATTATTATTTAACTGTAGCTTTTCCTTTAAATATTCGATCGAGGAATCTAATCCACCAATATCATCAATTAAACCAACTTTGAGAGCAGATTTACCAGACCAAACTCTACCTTGAGCAATATCTGCTACTTTAGAAATGGGCAAATTTCGAGCTTGAGCAACTCTTTCTAAAAATAACTCATAAATATTGTCAACACTGTCTTGAATAATCGCTAATTCTACTTCCGTTTTAGGCTTAAATGAATTGTTTAAATCAGCAAATTTATTAGTTTTTACGACGTCATTATTAATACCATTTTTATTAGCAATATTTTCGAGATTAAATAATAAACCAAAAACCCCGATCGAACCTGTAATAGTTTTATTACTAGCAAAAATTTTCTCTCCGGCAGTCGCTATCCAATAACCACCAGAAGCGGCAACATCTCCCATAGAAATTACCACAGGTTTTTCTTGAGCGGTTAATTGTAATTCCCTTAAAATTAATTCCGAAGCAACGGCACTTCCACCGGGGCTATTGATTCTAACCACGACACCTTTAATGTCTTTATCTTGGCGTATTTTCCTAATTTCACCGACAAAACGAGTGCTACCTACTTCCGATATTCTACCCTGTCCATCCACGATCGAACCTTCCACATAAAGAATGGCGATTTTATTGGTTTGAGGGGTAGAAGTATTGGCACTTAAATAATCTGTAATGGTAATTTGACGAAAAGAATCTTGATCTTTACTATTTGTAATTTCTTTAAGTCGATCGATAACTTGATCTTGGTAAAATAGATTATCAACTAATTTTAAATTTTTCGCTTCTTGAGCTTGTAAAATACCTTTATTATCAGCAATATTATTAACTTCCCCTACTTTTAAAGGGCGATTTTTTACCGTTTCTTGTAAATAAGAATCCCATAAATCATCTAATAGTTCTAAAGTTTGAATTTTGCTTTCAGGACTAAAATTATTACGAGTAAAAGGTTCAACCGCCGACTTAAATTTACCTACTCTAGTTACTTGTAAACCAATACCATATTTTTCTAATCCAGACGCAAAAAATAATTGTGAACTAGCAAAACCATTCATTTCCATCGCTCCCATAGGATTAAGATGAATTTCATCGGCAATGGAAGTTAAAAAGTAGTCTTTTTCTCCTAGAAAAACGTTATAGGCGATGATTTTTTTGCCACTAGCTTTAAAGTTTTCAAGAGCAGTTCTAATCTCCGTTAAACTAGCAAATCCAGTATTAATATTACCCCTACTACCATCTAAATATAACGCAACAATTCGATCGTCCTTTGAGGCTTTATTGATGGCTAAAGTTATATCTCGTAAGGTTAAAGTAGGGATATTTTCGCTATTAACTAAAGAAGATAAACTACTATCAGATTGAGCATCACTAATTTGAGTATTGAGGTTAAAAATTAAAGCAGATTGACTTTCAATTTTGGGAGTATTGCTAGATAATAATAAAGCTAGAAAAAAGATTAATAATCCCCCGCCACTAATGGCAAAAAAGAAAAATAACCCTGCTAGACTGCCGATAAAACTAGCAAAAGTTTGTTGTAAAAATTTTTTCATAAGATTTAGTAAATAGGGGTTGCTGAAAAAGTCTTTTGATGAAGATAGGGAAGAGGGAAGAGGGAAAAGGGAAGAGTGAATAAATGACAAAAATCAAGGTTTTGAGGCTTTGTATCAA
>NZ_JBLZFY010000230.1:0-2159 GCF_050753365.1 Geminocystis sp. CENA526 | reverse complement strand
GGATCTCTTTCAAATATAATTTTATAATCAGCGATAAGTGATGAAAACACGATCAGCTAGTTTTTATTAAGGTTTTAGTCTTTTCATTATACCATAGCTTTTTCTACCCCTTAAGATTGACATTTTCGAGAATGAAAACGCTCTGTTATGTATGATGCCAAATTTTTAGCGTTTGATCGTTCCCTTTACTAATCAGAGTATGTTCATCTGTACTCAGAGCTAAGAAGTTTACATTGCTAGAATGTGCCTCTAGGGTATTTAATAAATCTCCTGTGTGCCAGTTCCAAAATTTAATGGTTCGATCATCACTACTACTGATTAAAGTATATTCATCGATGTCAAAAACAACTCCTGTGACTGCATTTTCATGCCCTGCCAAAGTTTTTAGGCATTCTTCTTTTTGCCAATCCCATATTTTAATAGTTCGATCGTCACTACCACTAGCTAAAATTTTACCGTCATTACTGAATACGATCGAGTTTATCGCATTTTGATGACCTGTCAAGGTATGCAGACATTTTTTTGTTTGATAATCCCATATTTTAATAGTTCGATCGTCGCTACCACTAGCTAAAATTTTACCGTCATCACTGAATACGATCGAGCCGACTCCCTTGCCATGTCCTATTAAAGTATGCAAACACTCTTTTGTCTTATAGTTCCAGATTTTAATAGTTTTATCATCACTACCACTGACTAAAATCTTACCATCAGCATTAAATAAGATCGATCGAACTCCCCCTTGATGTCCAATGATATTAGATATGGGCATTTGCCAGAGTATTACGTTCTCATCGTATGCACAACAACTAGCTAGAGTTAATCCATCTGGACTAAATGTTACAGAAGAAATATCACTAGAATGCCCCCGCAAAGTTTTTAAACATTTTCCACTTTGCCAATCCCATAATTTAATTGTATCATCATCACCTCCACTAGCTAAAATCAAGCCATCGGGACTAAATGTAACACTTCTAACCCAATCTGTATCGGCTAAAGTCTTTAAACATTTACCCGTTTGCCGATTCCATAATTTGATGGTTTTATCAAAAGCACAACTAGCAATAGTTAATCCATCTGGACTAAATGTCACTGACTGAACAAAACTGGAATGCCCTTCTAAAATATCTAAACACTTACCAGTTTGCCAATCCCATAATTTAATTGTGTTGTCATCACTTGCACTAGCTAAAATCAAACCATCGGGACTAAATGCGACACTATTCACGGCGGCAAACATACCAAGATGTTCTAAAGTTCTTAAACACTCACCAGTTTGCCAATTCCATAATTTGATAGTTTTATCATTACTCCCACTAGCAAGAATTGAGCCGTCTGGACTAAATGCGACAGAATAAACACTACTTAAATGACCTTCTAAAGTATTTAAACATTTACCTTTTTGCGAGTCCCATAATTTGATTGTTTTGTCATAGCTACTACTAGCAATAGTTGAACCATCGGGACTGAAAACAACGCTAGTAATATCTCTAGTATGACCAGTCAAGGTATGCAGACAGTTATTTGTTTTTCTATCCCATATTTTAACTGTATCACCGTTACTTCCTGTTGCAAAAATTAAACCATTAGGACTAAATACAACAGAATGTAAACCTTCAAAATCTATTTTTAATTTTATCCGACCTTGTGATTGATAATCCCAAGATTTAATGGTTTTATCCTTACTGCCACTAACTAAAGTTAAACCGTCAGGGCTGAATACCATGGATAAAATAGCTTCAGAATGACCAATTAAAGTATTTATATTTTCTCCTGTGTTCCAATTATAGAGTTTAATCCAGTTATCTTCAGCATCACTAGCTACAATATTTTTTGTGGGATAAATTGCCATGCTGTGAGAAGAATAATTGATAAGATCGATCGAACTTCCTAAATGCCATTGTTCAGCATTTACCCTAATTTTTCCATTGAATATAGTTTCTTCTAAAATCGATAACTCGACTTTTTCTAATTCTTCTAACTCTTCAAAATAAGCTGTAATATCATTTTGTTGACCTCCCAAATCTGCAATTAAATCGGTAGTTAGTTGAGGAAACTTTAAAGAATAAAACGGATCAATTGTGACATAGGAGGTATCTATGACATACGATGCTAAAACCTGATTAAAAGACACAATAAATTCTCTAATTGTTCTAAAT
>NZ_JBLZFY010000229.1:0-2192 GCF_050753365.1 Geminocystis sp. CENA526 | reverse complement strand
GGTTGAGGTGGTTAACCTATAGTTATTTTATCACGTCACTGGCGATTCATCCCACACTTGTTTTAATTATTTTTTTTACTCGAAAACAAAGTGTGGGGCTTCTCGCCGTTTAAGCTAAAAAATTAAGTTGCCTTCCCCAGCGAAGGCGCTTAAGACTAACAGAAAAGCCCTTTTCTTAGTGCCATTTATCTTAGTAATTGTTGAAAGTAAAGGAAATAAAAAGTATGAAAAATCAAGCCCTCGTCACTGCTATTTCTGGTTTATTAATTGGTGGATTCGGTATTGCTAACAAAGTTGAAATTCTTAAAATCGCTGGTACTGGTTTATTATTCTCTTCCGCCACTGTTATCGTCACTTCTAAACAAAATAAAACTCAACCCAAATCTGAAAATACTGCTAATACTTCTGAATCATCTACTTCTGCCCAATCTAACATTGTAAATACTACTATTGAAAAACCCATTCCCAAAAACAAATCCATTGAAAAACCTATCAAAAAATCCCTTCCCAAAAACAAATCTAAATCTATTGAAAAACCTATTCTTCAAGTAAAATAAGTCTCTAATCATGGCGGTAGTGAATCTCCAGATCATTACCCCATTAAAGCGAAAAAAGTACATAATAATATCAGACATTCATCATAAACCAAAATAGTTACCTTCCCTAGCATTCATCATCAAAAAAAGGATAACCCCACTTATGTTAAACGAAGAATTCTTAAGAGAACGAGATTTAAAAGGAGCAGATTTAAGCAATACAGACTTAAGAAATAGAGATTTAAGCAATAAAGATTTAACTAATGCTAATTTAAGCAAAAGTGATTTAAGAGAAGCAGATTTAAGGGGTGCTAAGTTAACAAAAGCTAATTTGAGAGAAACTAACCTTAATTTTGTCATTCTCACAGAAGCTAATCTAACTAAAGCTGATATGACGGGGGTTAAATTAAGAGAAAATCATTAGACTTCTCCAATAATTAGAAAAATGAGGGTTGAAACCCTTACTACGAAACAATAAAAAATCTTTTCTGGAGATGTCTATTAAATAATGTCTCAGAAAAGCCCTTTTCTTACCTCTTGTTTTAATAGTAAATGTCACCATTAAAGAGGTAAGTTGCATGATTTTAAAATCTAAACTTTTCTATCCTTCCCAAGCTAATCAACCTCAATCTTCTGTTAAATTTTATACTCCTAATCCTCAAATTCTTCAACTCATCAAATCTGTTAAATCTACTCAAAAATAAATGATATTTGGAGGGCGATCGAATTTCCTTAAATTCTCCCCTCCTTTTCTCTATGATTTTCAATATCGACACCATAAACCAAAACGCCGAAATATGGAATACCAATACTTTGTCACCATCAAAGATATGATTTATTTGTCTTATATAGAGAAATTAACCATATATCTAAAATCAATTTTAAGTAAGATAAAAAAAGGAGAAAATATAAAAGTAATTTTAAACTCAGACGGTGGAGAGACAGATTATATGAGGAAGATTCTATCTCTTTTGAGAGAAATTCACGACAAAGGAGCAATACTTGATATATATTGCAAAAAGACTAAATCAGCCGCCTTAATTATGCTGGTTTTACTGAAAAACGAAAATAGACTTAATAAAGTCTATGGTTATGAAAACTCTTTTTTGATGTGGCACAAACCTAAATTCTTCGTAGAATTTGATGGAGAATTAGTTTCTAAGAATAGATTTGTATTCGAGGGAAATATTGACTATCTTCTTTTTCAAACAAATGAATTTGTTAATACCTTACAAGAAATAGATAAAGACTACAAAGTATGTGAAGATATATACTTGGATATAATCACAAAAGCTATTATCTCTAACATAAAAAAAGAGATAGAAGAGGAAATTCATTTTACAGGAAGATTAGCTAAGTATAGAGGAATTATAAATGAAATTGTAGGAGATAAATTTATTGATTAGTATTCATGATCGAACAACACCACAACTCGATCACTAAAAGTGACGCTGCTCGATCGAATTTCCTTAAATTCTTCCCAATACTGCTCGGTTAAGCCCCCCTACCCCCAACTTTGGGGGAGTCAAACTTGATGAAAGTCCCCCGTATTGGCAGGGCAAACGCATACTAAAAATTTGTGAGATACTGAAAAAGTTAAGTTAGTTTTCGTGTTTGACTAAAAACCCTGATGAGTACTGTCGTAAATTCATTATC
>NZ_JBLZFY010000228.1:0-2232 GCF_050753365.1 Geminocystis sp. CENA526 | reverse complement strand
TAATAATTCTACTTTAGACTAATGTTATAGGTAGCGTTTTTTAGTCAAAATTTATCGTTTAGATACACTACTGGTAGTGTAATTTTTCATTTAGTCTAAAGTACAGTTAAAAACCAAAATCATTATCAGGTATTGACTGGGAACAAGAATTAGATATTTTTAGAGTCTCAGGAGTGAATAATAGCTCACATTTTGAACCAGTAACACCATTACGATTTTTCAGAATATTTACTTCTAATTTTCCTGCATCACTAGAATCAGGATTGTAAAATTCGTCTCTGTATAATCCTAAAACCAAATTAGCATCTTGCTCCAAATCCCCAGACTGTCTTAATTGACCTAATGATGGTCTTTTATCCTTTTGCCCTTCAATGGCTCTATTTAGCTGACAACCTAAGATAATGGGAATATCTAAACTAACAGCACAGTCTAAAATCGATTGGGAGACATTTTTGATATTTAGCCAATCTTGAAACGATTGATTGCTCGAAGGAATTTTCTGGACATAATCGATAAATATTCCTCCAATATGACGAGATTCTGATAGTAAATTAATCGTAGTAACTAAATCTAGATCATTTAATCGGTCATCCAATAGCCATAATCTTCCTTCCTTCACTAATGTTGAATAGGTTTGAAAACCTCGCTCAATTTGGTCATCAAATTGTTTTTGTTCTCGATGTACTTTAAAATAGCGAATATAAGCATTATGGTTAAAATCACGATTAATAATTTTGCCTGAGAGATTTTGAATTAGCTTTACCCCCAATCGAGCTTTGCTTTCCTCATAACTAAAAAAGTAAAATGATTGCTCAGGATAGAGATTAATTTGATTAAGGAAAAGGTTTAACATCAAAGTCGTTTTACCCATTGAAGGACGAGCAGCGATTAAAGTAATTGCACCTTTAGGAATTAAACAAAGTTGATCTAACTTTTCATAACCAGTACTTAAACCCTCTCCAGTTAGGGCTATATCTTGCAATAAATCTTCAGGAAGATAAGGTGAAGGTAACTGAATACCTCTAGCAGTTTTTAACTCTTGTAAACTCTTTTCGATGGCTAATTCGCTATCAGTAAAACTTTCCTCTTGTAGATTTTTATTTAATTCTCGACACAAAGAAGTAATAACATTTTTAGCTTTTCCTTTGCTAGTTTTTTCTAACTTTTCCCTCCGTCGAAGGGCTAAATCTTCCTCCGTTATTCCTTCATCACTCAAATATTCGAGAAACTTAGAAGTAAAAATTTTTCTTTCCAGAGGATCTGATATAGTACTTTCAATCTCAAGACATTGATTAATATAACCATCATTACCTAGTGGGTTGCCTATAGGAAATTGATTATATAAATATTCCGCTACCCACTCTCCCCAAGATTGACAAGCCAACTCTAAAAATAAACTAAAATTATCAACCCCTTCCCGAATTACAAACTCATCTGGATCTTTGATTTCTCCTGCATCACGCCAGTTAAGAGCATATACTCTCAATTTACTTAATTTAAGGGCTTCGATCGCCTTCATGGTTGCTTTTTTACCAGCATTATCGTTATCCAATGCCAAGAGAATTTCCTTGACTCCAGAATCTTCAATTACCTTAATTTGTTTATTTGTTAAACTTGTGCCACCTAAAGCTAAAATCCAATAATTTTTTAAGCCTAAACTATTGAGTAAAAGAGCATCCAAATAACCTTCTACAACTAACACTCTTTGTGGTTGATAAGGGCGAAATTGAAAACCTACTAATCCATCTTTATTTAGTCCAGAAGTATTCAAATATTTTGGCTGATCTTTATTATTATTAACTTCTGAATTATTTAAAAATTTTGATTTATTTTCATCATTATTAATTTTTGAATTATTGAGAAATTTTGATTTATTTTTCTCATTATTATTGAGAGATTTCGATTCATTTTTCTCATTATTAATTTCTGAATCATTGAGAGATTTTGATTCATTGTTATTATTACTAATTGTTGAATCATTGTTATCTTGATCTTTAATTATGCGAAAACTAAAGCCACAAATATTACCAGATTGATCTGGATATGGTATTGAAATTCTGCCTTCAAAGCTATTATTTAATAGTCCATTATTCTTAATTTCACTTTCTGTAAATCCTTCACTTTCTAAATGTTTTTTAACTGTCTGACAAGATGGATAAACACCTAATCCCATTAATTTAATTTCTTCACCATATTTACGTTTAATACCGACACTACCTTGCGCCGCTTTTC
>NZ_JBLZFY010000227.1:0-2236 GCF_050753365.1 Geminocystis sp. CENA526 | reverse complement strand
AGTTTTTTAATGACAACCTGTCTTCCTGAAGGCATCTGTAAATCTTGGGCGAGAAATGTATCCCCAAAGCCACCGCTACCTAAACTTTTAATGATTTTGTATCTAGTTTCGATCGAACCTGTCATAATATTTTCCCTCAATTTAAGACTAATTTAAGACTATACTTACTTATCAGGGTGATTTACTGAAATTATGCGCTCTTAATCTAATTGTATAACTAAAATACTTTCTGAGCTTACGAATTTTGCCTAAGTCGTTATTTATTGTTGTGATATAATAATTCTAGTTACTTCAAAATTTTGGAGAAAAACCTTGATGAGAGCGGTTAAACAAAAAGGAATTGTGGGAAAAAAAGGAAAAATAGAGCTTTATTCTACTGGAATTGATGAAGGTACAGAGGTTGAAATCATTATACTTGCTCCCTCCTCCGAAGTTGATACTACCGAATATTTATTTTCTACAGAAGCTAACAAAAAAGAATTATTAGAGGCAATAGAAAGAGTCGAAAAACAAGATAATCTCATTACGATTACTCCTGATGAATGGCATGAGAAATATAGTATTTGATCCTAAAGCCTTTAAACAGTTTAATGACGAGCATCGTTTAGTTTATAAAGTCACAGAAACAGAAATTATTATCATCAATTGTAAATTTCATTATTAAAAATTAGTCATTTGTAAAGAATTAATTATTTTGAAAGTTCGATCGAGCTAGAATAAAAATAAAACTGCGTCAATGTCTGCTAATTCCAAACTAATTAATTAGTTAATTTGATTTTCGCTCGATCAACCACTGATCATCACTCCATATTAAGTCAATATATGGTTTATTATCTTTCACAACTTTTCCATTTTTCATTCTATATTTTAAATCTACTTTTACACGAGCATAATCTTTATTCTGTGAAATAACATCTACATTATCTAACATAATTTCCGAAACACTATTCCACCAATTCTGATAATCTTGATAAGAAAAACTATTAACAAAATTATAAGTTAAATTATTCCAAGTTTTTTGATATTGCCTATTATTTAAACTTTGATAATGATTAACAATAAAATTTTTAATTTCTGAATAATCATTGTTATTATGGTTTATAGTAGGAGGTTTTTCTTCAGTTTGCAATTTTTCGTTTGCTTTTTGTATTTCCCGTCCGATTCGTTGAAAACTCCACAAATATTTATTTCCTTTTGAATCTTTACCATTGCCTGACATTTGATTTTCATTAACTGAGAATATTCCAGTATTAATACCTAAATACCAAATTCCAGAGCTAGGTTTTGATAAAACTTGAACTTCTCTTATTATAATTTTATTTGTATTAGGATTAATGTCTCCTTCGACAGCCAAATGATATATTTTTCCTTCTTTTCCTTTTGTTATTAAAGTACCACTAAAAAAATTTCCTGATTGATTTTCAATGATTAACTGAGAATTAGGGGCATTAATAAATGTTCCCTCCCAAGTACCAATTAAATCGGTATCTGAATTTATTGTTTTTCCCCCTTGTAATTTTGCCTCATTTTCCTGTTTTTCTTGCTCAATTTCAGCTAACTTTTCTGGGGTTTGATTCATATTTTGAAGGAGAAAAAATCCTCCCGATACTCCTAACGCAACTAATAATCCTATTAGAATCGCAATGATTAGATTATTATTATTTTGAGAAGAATTAACAGAATTAGAAATAACAGGAGAAGGCTCAATAATTTCTTTCTCTTTAGTAAAATTAATGGGGGATTTTTGGGGTATAACTGCCACAGTATTAATTTGACTCATGTGTAAGGCTTCATACATGGCTTGAGAAGTAGGATACCGTTGATATAAGTCGATTTTCGAGGCTTTTTCTAATACTAGCCTTAAATTTGAGGGCAAATTGGGGATATAGCTTTGCCAGTCTAACTCTCCCGTGATGTTATTATTGGGAATCTCGATGGGATACTTTCCTGTTAAACTGTAAATCATGGTTAAGCTCAGGGCGTATAAGTCACTACTAAAAACCGTTCTTCCCGTGCTTTGCTCAGGAGGGATAAATCCCCTCGTACCAACGATTACAGAGCTTACCGTTGAACCGCTACTTAAACTTACCGCCCCCATACTTTCTTTGACAGCGCCAAAATCGATTAAGACGGGCAATTTATCGGAGTCACGAATAATGATATTTTCTGGTTTTATATCTCGATGAATGATGTTTTTACCATGAACGTATTTAAGAGTATTAAGCAAGGATGACAA
>NZ_JBLZFY010000226.1:0-2263 GCF_050753365.1 Geminocystis sp. CENA526 | reverse complement strand
AAACAGAACAAAACAAAACTCAGTATTTTTACTTGATAAGTTAGGAGATTTGTTTATATTTTTCTTATAATACTAGATGACGTGCGGAATGTGGGTTATAATCTATTAATATCTTTGTTTGAGCCGATTACCACCATTGATAACCCCTGAGTCAACACATATTGAGGGGGAGGGTTAATCAAAAATTTGTCATCATTGCCTACGGCTAAGACGTTTAAACCATATTGACTACGCAATTTCACTTCCGCAAGGGTTTTACCGTCAAATTCGGGGGGAATAGATACCTCTACTATACTATTATCAGGGTCTAATTCAAATCGATCGAGAATACCGGGCTTAGTTAAAGTATAAGCTAATTCACAACCTGCATCAAATTCAGGATAAACTACTAAATCTGCACCCACCTTTTTTAATAATTTCCCGTGGGTTTCCGAGGATGCCTTGGCAACAATATATTTAACTCCAGCTTCCTTAACATTGAGAGTGGTAATAATACTTTCTTCTAAATAGTTACCAATGGCAATAATGACGGTATCCAATTCAAAAATACCCGCTTCTTTTAAAGCGCTCACTTCTGTAGAATCAAGACGAATAGCATTAGTAGCGATTTTATCTGTTAAGGCTTGGGCAACTAATTTCTCATCCATATCTGCCCCCAAAACATCATGCCCCATATTATAAAGGGTTTGTGACACTGCCCTCCCAAATCGACCCAAACCAATAACGGCAAATTGACGAGTACTTTTTCTAAGACTATTTAAGAATTTTAACGAACCGAGATCTAAACTAAAAAAATTTTTAAATCTTTGTTGAGGATTATTTGAAAGGGGATTATTATGGGTAGTCATATAAACTTTAACCTACTAACAAATTTTCTTGAGGATAATGGATGCGACTGGGGCGAGGATCTCCTACAATAGCTCCCATAAATAATAATACTCCTACTCGTCCTAAATACATCGTAAAAACTAAGGTTAATTTTCCTAACATGGATAAACTGCCTGTAATGCCTGTGGATAAACCTACGGTAGCAAAAGCAGATACCACCTCAAAAAGTATAGCAATAAATTCAAACCCCGGATCAACTAAAGACATAATCAGGGTAATGGTGACAACGGTGACACCTGAACCAAATACCACAGCCATAGCTTTTAAGGTTAAAGATACGGGAACTTCTCTTTTATACATTACTACTTTTTCTTGCCCTCTTAATACGGCTCTAGTACTGTTTAATAAAATACTTAGAGTAGTAGTTTTAATACCCCCTCCCGTACCACTAGGACTTGCTCCCACAAACATTAAGCCGATACTAACGAATAATCCTGCGATACTCATTTGACTAATATCAATGGTGTTAAATCCTGCTGTTCGGGTAGAAACAGACTGAAACCAAGAGGCAATTAATTTTTCTGACAGGGATAAATTATCGAAGGTGTTAGAGTTATGGGATTCGGTAAGAAAAAATGCGATCGAACCCAAGACTAACAAAATAGCAGTAGTTCGGATTACCACTTTAAAGTTAAGGGATAAATCAAATTTATGATGAGCATGACGATTAAACTTATCTATAATCCACAAAAAACATTCTATAATTACTTGATAACCAATCCCCCCGCCAATAATTAACACAGTGATAATTAAGTTAAGCGGTATAGAGGTTTTATAACCCATTAAACTATCTTCAAAAAGGCTAAATCCTGCGTTATTCCAAGCACTGATAGCATGAAAAATCCCTAACCATACACCTTGAAAAAATCCATAATCTTGGATAAATATGGTGGATAGTGCAAAAGCAGCGATCGATTCTAAAATTAAGGTAGTGGCAAATACAGATATAATTAAATTACGACTACCCTGTAAAAAGGGTCGATCGAAAGATTCCTTCATCGCCAGTTTTTGACGAAAATCGAACTTTTTGCCCATGAGGAGAATTAAAAAAGTGGTGGTAATCATGTAGCCCAATCCGCCCACTTGAATTAAGCATAAAAGGAAAAATTCTCCCCAAGAGGAAAAATAAGTACCCGTATCCACCACAATCAACCCCGTCACGCACACAGCAGAAGTAGAGGTAAATAAAGAGGTAACAAAATCTCCCCATTCTCCTGTTTCCGTAGAAAAAGGCATCATTAATAATAATGTACCAACTGCAATTACAGCAATAAAACCCAGACAAATAGTTCGAGCAATAGTCATTTTAATAAATAATAGGGGGTTGCCTCATGGGCTTTTGATGAAGGAATGGAGGGGGGGAGGGGGAAGAGGG
>NZ_JBLZFY010000225.1:0-2273 GCF_050753365.1 Geminocystis sp. CENA526 | reverse complement strand
TCAAGTTGGTTCACAGCTTACAAAGATTACTCGTAAAATCCTATTACGGCAAACTCCTAGCAACCAGAAGGGTAACTCAGGATAATCAAGGCAGGAAAACAGCAGGTGTGGATGGAGTTAAATCTCTGACCCCGAAGCAACGCTTAGAGATTACAGGTCAGTTAAAACTAAGAGGTAAATGTAAACCGACTCGCAGAGTCAACATACCTAAACCTAATGGAGAAACAAGACCACTGGGTATCCCATGTATGGAAGATAGAATCAAACAATGTCTGGTCAAGTTAGCACTTGAACCCCAATGGGAAGCAAAATTTGAACCGAATAGTTATGGATTTCGACCAGCAAGATCTGCACACGATGCCATTGGGCAAATATTTCTATGCATCACAAGACAACCAAAATATGTTCTTGATGCTGATATAGCCAAATGTTTCGACAGAATAGATCACGATAAATTACTTGTAAAACTTAAAACCTACCCACAGTTAAGACATGAGGTTAAATCATGGTTGAAAAGTGGATATATGGATGGCGAACAACTATTTCCCACCGAGAAAGGAACACCACAAGGAGGAGTCATATCTCCCTTACTGGCAAATATAGCCTTACACGGGATGGAACTAGAACTTAAAAAGTTCGCCAGATCATGGGAAGGTAGAAAAAGAGACAATGAAAATTCGCTCAGCATAATCCGATATGCAGATGACTTTGTTATTCTACACAAGGACATCGAGAGAATCATTCAATGCAAGGAAATAATAGAAAACTGGTTGGAAGATTTAGGGCTTGAACTGAAACCAAGTAAAACCCGTATCTCTCATACCCTTGATGAGTACGAAGGAAACACGGGATTTGACTTCTTAGGATTTAACATCCGGCAATATGAAGTAGGAAAAACACACACAGGTACTAGTACAAAAGGTGTGCCACTTGGATATAAAACCATTATAAAACCATCAAAGGAAAAAATCAAAGCTCATATTAAAAAAGTTGGAGAAATAATCAGGAAACACAGATCATCACCACAAACTGCTTTAATCAAAGAACTCAATCCTGTCATTCGGGGATGGGCGAATTATTACAGCTCGGTGTGTAGTAAAGAGGTTTACTCCAAATGTGACTCCGTATTATATCAGCAACTTAAAAGATGGGCGGAAAGAAGACATCCTAATAAATCCAAATCGTGGGTAGCCCGTAAGTATTGGCATACTCACGGGTTAAGAACATGGATGTTTTCTACCAGAGAGGGAGATGGAATAAGACTCCTAAATCATAGCGAAACGGAAATCAAAAGACACGTCAAAGTCAAAGGAGAGAAATCACCGTTTGACGGGGACTGGATTTATTGGACAACCCGTATAGGAAAACACCCTGAAGTCTCAACCAGAATGGCTACTTTGCTCAAAAGACAGAAAGGGAAATGTAATCATTGTGGACTCAATTTCAAAAGTGAAGATTTGTTAGAAATCGACCATATCATCCCTAAATCAAAAGGTGGAAAGGATGTGTATAACAATCTACAAGTACTTCACAGACATTGCCACGATGATAAGACTGCCAAAGACGGCAGTCTGAATCGTACCCATGACAAGGGGTTTATCAGAGAGGAGCTGTGTGAGGTGGAAACTCTCATGCACAGTTCTGAAGACGAGTTCAGATGGTGACATCTGAGCTTAGTTTAACAATGGTAAACTTGATGCTTTAGCACAAGAAGCACTAGCTGAATTTGATGCAGGAGATTATCAAGAAATTTAATGCACTATACTAATCGCAAATTTTGGTCATATTATTATCAGCTACCTGAAAATATACAAAAGATAGCAGATATTTCTTATGAACTATTAAAAACTAATCCCAATCATCCTTCATTACATTTTAAAAAAGTTAATAAATAAATGATGACACAATACGCAGTAATTTATGAAAAAGGAGAACATAATTGGGGAGCGATCGTCCCTGATTTGCCCGGATGTGTTAGTATTGGGGATACTTTAGAAGAAGTACAGGAAAATGTGAAAGAAGCGATCACACTTTATCTTGAAGTATTACTAGAAAGAGACGACAATATACCACAACCTCAAACACAAGTTGGATTCGTCGAAGTGGCAGCTTAGTTTTTCCTTTTATTTAACAAGCGATCGAACCTCCCCTCAAAAAACTCGATCGAACCCTCTCCTCAATCTCTCCTTAAAACCCCGATCGAACCCTCTCCTCCTTGTCATTGCGAGGAAACGAAGCAATCTCCAAAACTCGATCGAATCCTCCAAAACTTA
>NZ_JBLZFY010000224.1:0-2343 GCF_050753365.1 Geminocystis sp. CENA526 | reverse complement strand
AAGTCTAACTGATAAGTAAATATAAACAAAAATTTAAGTACAAAATTATGGGAAACATAGTCGGAATCGATTTAGGTACAACCAACTCCGTTGCCTCTTTCAAATTTGCTACTACTCAAGTAGTAGAAGGAAAAGAAGGTGCATTAGTTCGATCGATCGTTGCCTTTCGTGATAATAATTTAATAGTAGGTAAAGAAGCCTATAACCAGTTATTGCAAGACCCTGAAAATGTTATTATTTCCATCAAGCGTTTAATGGGGCGTGGTTTTGGCGATGACGTAGTGCAACAACAGTTAAAAAACTTCGGTTATAAAATCACCCAATCCAAAGAAGGTACAGAAAATAGTATTGCGGTATCTTTAGGAGGAAAAGAATATCAACCCGAAGACATCAGCGCCGAAATTTTAAAACAAGTGGTGAAAAATGCCCAAGAATATCAGGAAAATCAAGGGCAACAGGGGAAAATTACTAAAGCAGTAATTACTATTCCAGCGTATTTCAACGATAAGCAACGCTACGCTACCGAAATTGCCTCTATTAAAGCAGGGTTAGGAAAACCAATTTTATTACCTGAACCCACTGCCGCCGCTATTTCCTACGGTTTTAACCCTAATAGCGATGATGTAAAAACCATTCTAGTATATGACTTTGGAGGTGGTACGTTTGACTCATCTTTATTAACGGTATCGGGAAATCAATTTATCGAATCTGGCAAAGCTGGTGATTTGTGGTTAGGGGGTGACGACATCGATGATAAATTAGCAGAGTTGGTTAAGCAAAAGGTAGCAAAAGAGGAAGGGTTAGACAGTATTGATAGTTTAATCGCCAATATGCCCTATTATCAGCAAGTGCGATTTAAGGCGGATTTGAAAATTGCCACCGAAAGGGCAAAAATTGACTTGAGTAGCAAAACCGAAGCCAAAGTTAATCCTTCGACTCCTCTCCTTGATGAGTTTGGTATGGCGATTCCTATTGATGTGACTATCACAAGGGGAGAATTTGAGGCGATGATTTTACCCTTAGTCAAACGCAGTATTGAAATTTGTCGAGATGCTATCAAATATTCTGACTATCCTGAAGACATGATTGATATAGTTTTGTTAGTGGGTGGTTCAAGTCAGATACCATTAGTACAAGAGGAAGTGAAAAAGGCTTTTGGTAGTGATAAAGTTGTGGTGCATCCTCGCCCAATGTATGGAGTTGCTGAAGGTGCAGGTATTATGTCGGCAGGAGTCACCGAAATTGTCGGCACGGTATCCCGTGATTATTGTATCGAATTAGTGAATGAGCCTCGTTTTCAGTTAATCAACCAAGGGGATGTGTTACCGATTCAAAAAAGTCATACCTTTAAAACTGAAGCAGATGGGCAAGAATTGATACATTTTAAATTTTTTAGCCCTGATAAAGTAAAGGATGGTATTGAGTTAGGAAAAAAACATGATGAGCGTATTGGGGATATGTGGTTGGCACTTGATAAACCTTACCCCAGAGGCACAGAGGTTGATGTGATGGTAGAGTTAGACGAAGAAAACTCGGCTTTGACTATGACTGCTAGTCTCAAAAATAATCATGCTATTCGTGTCAGTGGCTCATTTTCTCGTGGTAATCAGGATGAAAAAATTGCTTCTCAGGTGGAGGGGTTAATTAAACAACTCAATGACGAAGGTGATTTGACAGAAATTGGTGTGCAACGAGTCAATGAATTAGCAGGGGAGATAGTAAGGGCATCTAATCAAATATATCTTAACGGAGTTTTACAGCACGATCGAAAACAAGTAGCGGAAGAAAAGTTGAAAGAGTTACAGGCTTTTGCTTGTAGCGATCGAGATACTATCCTGATGTACATTAGAGATTTTGATTTTGCTCTCAAGTTTGGCACAAATCTGATGCACAATGATCAAATTAATCGTTTGAAACTATTATTATCACAAATGAACGATTCGATCGACACCAATAATATTTCAGCCATGCAGAAATTAGCAGAAGATGGTAGTCGAGAATTTGATAATCTGCCTCAATTAATCCATATTCTGATTTTAGTCAAAGTGGGAGTAATTCGGGCTAATCGTATTGCACCTGCGCACGGCAAGGTATTAGAAAATAAATTCTTTACGGTATTAGATGCCATTGAAAAAGGAGACGGCACTACCGCCGATAGGATTTTACCAGATTTAATCGAAGAAGTACGGGAGTATTTAGATCAAGATTTACCTACTGGCACAGTTGCCACTGGCTTAACCCGTTAACCAATGATAAAAATGTTGGGTTGCACCTTGTTTAACCCAACCTACTATTTATTAAACACTGTAGGGCGATGCACACCCCACCAAAACTGATTGTCAT
>NZ_JBLZFY010000223.1:0-2353 GCF_050753365.1 Geminocystis sp. CENA526 | reverse complement strand
TCTTCTGATTTATTCAGCAAACCCTAACTAATTTTGTTTTTCCCACACATTCGCTCTTCTTCTTTTTAATGTAAAGAAATGTGTGCGTTTGCCCTGGAGAAGCCTATAACTTATTTGCCTGTTCTGGTATTTTATTTAACCATGAATCTCCCCTTCGACCCGATCGATTTGTCACCCAGAAAATTATTGCTAGTGTCTGTCGTATTGCACAAGGAAGTCAAAAAACTTTAAAGTTAGGTAATATGAATATTTATCGAGATTGGGGATGGGCAGAAGAATATGTAGAAGCAATGTATTTAATGTTACAGCAAGAGCAACCCGATGATTATGTCATTGCCACTGGAGAGAGTTATTCTTTAGAGGATTTTGTTCGTTTTGCTTTTGAGTATTTTAATTTAGATTGGCAACAATACGTTAAGAGCGATCAAACTTTATTTCGTCCTACGGATTTGGCATTCGGAGGGGGGAATCCTCAAAAAGCATGGCATAAGTTAGGATGGAAAGCGAAAAATACTACTCCCAATGTTGTAAAACTAATGATTTGTGCAAGACTATGACTTGATAAAACTTAACTAAAAGCTCGATCGCACAGCGTCGCTTTTAGAGATCGAGCCACTTCGATCGAACTCCTCAATTCTCATCTAAAAATAATTTATAATTAAACTTACTCAAACATCGGAGGTAATGGTAATGGTAGCCCAATTAATCAAAAACCAAACAAATTTATATGATACTGATTATAATCTTTGGATATTAGAAACTGTTAAACAACTAGAAAATAGAAATTTTAACACAGTGGACTGGGAAAATTTGATTGAGGAGGTTTTAGATTTGAGCGAACGCAAAAGAAGAAAAATGGAAAGTCTCTTAATGAGATTGATCGAACATCTCTTAAAATTAAGGTATTGGGAATTAGAAAGAGAAAGAAATCGAGGACATTGGGAAGGGGAAATAACTAATTTTCGTAAACTAATAAGAAAAGAATTAAAGGCAAGTCCAAGTCTTAAACGCTATTTACAAGAGATATTTAAGGAATCATATCAGGATGGGCGAGATCTTGCTTCTAAACATTCTCAACTTCCCCTTAATACCTTCCCCGAAAGTCCGATCGCACCTCTTGAACAAATCCTCGATGAAAACTGGCTTCCCTAAATCGTCACAAAACTTAACCAAAAGCTCGATCGAACCTCCCCATAAACTCGATCGAACCTCCTCATTCCCAAACATCTAATTTATAATAAGGTAACAAAATAATCGGAGGTAGTCGTAATGGTAGCCCAATTAGTTAAAAAGCAAACAAATTTATACGATACTGACTATAATCTCTGGGTATTGGATACCGTCAAAAAGTTAGAAAATCGTGACTTTAATTCTGTTGATTGGAACAATTTAATTGAAGAGGTATTAGATTTGAGTAAAAGGGATAAAAGAAAACTTCAAAGTCTTTTGATTAAATTATTTGAGCATTTATTAAAACTAAAATATTGGTATTCAGAGTATGATTACAATAAGGGGCATTGGGAAGGAGAAATTTTAAATTTTCGGCAACAGATTAATATTGAACTAGAAGATAGCCCTTCTCTCAAACCTTATTTATTAGAAAAATTAAACGATTGTTATGATAAAGGTAGAGCTATAGCCGCCAAACGATCTCAACTCCCTATCAGTACCTTTCCTGAAGAGCCGATGGCACCCTTAGAACAAATCTTAGATGAAAACTGGCTTCCTTAAATCGTCACAAAACTTAACCAAAAGCTCGATCGAACCTCCTCATTCCCAAACTCGATCGAATCGAACCGAACCTAATCCATAAAAATAATTTATAATAAGCTAACAAAATAATCGGAGGTAGTCGTAATGGTAGCCCAATTAATCAAGAACAAAACAAATTTATACGATACTGACTATAATCTTTGGATATTAGAAACCGTTAAAAAACTAGAAATTCGTGATTTTAACTCCGTTGATTGGGAAAATTTAATTGAGGAGGTATTAGACTTGAGTAAAAGAGATAAAAGAAAACTACAAAATTTACTAAAAAGATTATGTGAACATTTATTAAAACTTAAATATTGGGAATGGGAAATTGAGAGAAATAAAAAGCATTGGCGAGGAGAAATAACTAATTTTCGTCAGCAAATTCAATATCAATTGGAAGATAGTCCTAGTTTAAAACCTTATTTAGCAGAAATATATAGTCAGTGCTATGGAGATAGTCGTAAAATAGCATCCCAAAAATCTGGACTACCTCTCAATACCTTCCCCGAAAGTCCGATCGCACCTCTTGAACAAATCCTCGATGAAAACTGGCTTCCCTAAATCGTCACAAAACTTAACCAAAAGCTCGATCGAA
>NZ_JBLZFY010000222.1:0-2371 GCF_050753365.1 Geminocystis sp. CENA526 | reverse complement strand
CCTTTTACCTTAGAATTTCAAGGATTTACGTTAATTAGTGGCACATATCAACCAATTAAAGCCAATGAAAAAGGTTGGTTATATTCAGAACAATTAGATTTATATTTGGGGTTACATAAGGGCAAATTGCGTTATTTTACTCCTGATGGTGAATTAGTACCTACTCCCGAAGAATCTGCTATGCAAGAAAGACAAAAAGCCAATAAATTAGCAGAAAAATTAAGGGAATTAGGAATTAACCCCGATGAAATTATGTAAAATAAATTTACTAAATCGATGGAGAAAAATATAAATTATGACATCTTCCTTGACTTTAACTCCTGTTACAGAAAACAAAGTTGACACTTGCCATGAGATAATGTATCCCCAAGGAGAGTTTTGGAGTGATGAACCACCATTGGAAACTTATCAACATTTACAACAAATTATTATCTTACTCAAATCCTTACAGTGGTTGTGGCAGGATAAAAGCGATTATTTTTGTGCAGGTAATTTAACCATTTATTACAGTCCAAATCAAAAGAAATCAGAGTATTTTCGAGGACCAGATTTTTTTGTAGTTTTAGATACAACTAACGATGAAACTCGTAAAAGTTGGGTAGTATGGGAAGAAGGGGGAAAATATCCTAACGTTATTGTGGAAATTTTATCGGATAGTACTGCTAAGTTCGATCGAGATGGTAAAAAAGGGATTTATCAGGATATATTTAGAACACCAGATTATTTTTGGTTCGATCCTTTTACCTTAGAATTTCAAGGATTTACGTTAATTAGTGGTAAATATCAAGCTATAACTCCTAATGAGCAAGGGTGGTTATATTCAGAGCAATTAGAGTTATATTTAGGGTTACATGAGGGAAAATTGCGTTACTTTACCCCTAATGGTGAATTAGTGGCTACTCCCGAAGAATCTGCTATTCAAGAAAGGCAAAAGGCACAGGTAGCGGAAAATCTTGCCATTCAAGAAAAACAAAAAGCCGATAAATTAGCACAAAAATTAAGGGAATTAGGAATTAACCCCGATGAAATTATCTAAAATAAATTTACTAAATCGATGGAGAAAAATGTAAATTATGACATCTTCCTTGACTTTAAATCCTGTCACAGAAAACAAAGTTGACACTTGCCATGAGATAATGTATCCTCAAGGAGAGTTTTGGAGTGATGAACCACCATTGGAAACTTATCAACATTTACAGCAAATTATTATCTTACTCAAATCCTTACAGTGGTTGTGGCAGGATAAACAAGATTATTTTTGTGCCGGTAATTTAACCATTTATTACAGTCCAAATCAAAAAAAATCAGAGTATTTTCGAGGACCAGATTTTTTTGTAGTTTTAAATACGACTAATGATGAAACTCGCAAAAGTTGGGTAGTGTGGGAAGAAGGGGGAAAATATCCTAATGTTATCGTCGAAATTTTATCGGACAGTACGGCTAAGTTCGATCGAGATGGTAAAAAAGCGATTTATCAGGATATATTTAGAACACCAGATTATTTTTGGTTTGATCCTTTTACCTTAGAATTTCAAGGATTTACGTTAATTAGTGGCACATATCAACCAATTAAAGCCAATGAAAAAGGTTGGTTATATTCAGAACAATTAGAGTTATATTTAGGGTTACACGAGGGAAAATTGCGTTACTTTACCCCTAATGGTGAATTAGTGGCTACTCCCGAAGAATCTGCTATGGAAGAAAGGCAACAAGCCCAAATTGAGCGTCAACAAAAAGAATTGGCTAAACAACAAGCCCAAATTGAGCGTCAACAAAAAGAGTTAGCTTTACAAGAAATTGCACAGTTGAAAGAGAAATTGAAGCAATTAGGGATTAACCTTGATGAAATTATCTAAAATAAATGTAATAAATCGATGGAGAAAAATATAAATTATGACATCTTCCTTGACTTTAAATCCTGTCACAGCAAAGTTGACACTTGCCATGAGATAATATATCCTCAAGGAGAGTTTTGGAGTGATGAACCACCATTGGAAACTTATCAACATTTACAACAAATTATTATCTTACTCAAATCCTTACAGTGGTTATGGCAGGATAAACAAGATTATTTTTGTGCCGGTAATTTAACCATTTATTACAGTCCAAATCAAAAAAAATCAGAGTATTTTCGAGGACCAGATTTTTTTGTAGTTTTAAATACGACTAACGATGAAACTCGTAAAAGTTGGGTAGTGTGGGAAGAAGGGGGAAAATATCCTAATGTTATCGTCGAAATTTTATCAGATAGTACTGCTAAGTTCGATCGAGATGGCAAAAAAGCAATTTATCAGGATATATTTAGAACACCAGATTATTTTTGGTTTGATCCTTTTACCTTAGAATTTCAAGGATTTACGTTAATTAGTGG